>JACZXR010000594.1 GCA_022571535.1 Deltaproteobacteria bacterium
TTTTATTGTTGAGGAGCATACCAGCCCTCCATTCTGCAATTAGATTCTACCGATAAAATGTTCAACAGAACGACTTCAACAAAGATTTTCGCGCCAAGATGCTCCCGGCTTTAAATCCGAGTTTCGAATTTGTAAATTTATTTATACTTGGCGCCCTTTGCGCCTTCGCGAGAGTGATCTTTTTTCCGAATCTCCAAACTCAAATTTAACGGAAAATTTCAAATATATTGGGTTGGATCATTATTAAGGATACCCCTCGGCAAGCCGCGAGGTATCCCATCAATTATTTGCGATCCGCTCAGCCCGTTTTGATTCATCTCAAGTTTCCTTTTGGGTCCAGAATATCTCTCAGGGAATTGCCGAGGAAGTTGAAGGAGAGGATGGTGAGAAAGATGGCAAGGCCGGGAAAGAAAATGACGTGGGGGTATGTCCGCATCGCACGCCAGCCATCTTGAGCCAGCGTCCCCCAGCTTGTTCCCCAGTTGCTGTAAGGGTCATTGATGCCCAAACCGATGAAACTCAGAGTCGATTCCGCCAGAATTATTGCCGGGATCATAAAGGTCAAAGTTACGATGATGGGCCCCATGATGTTGGGAAGAATATGGCGCAGGAGGATCCTTGGATGACTGGCCCCGACGGCTCTGGCCCCTTCGACATAGACAAATTCCTTGGCCTGTAAGACCTCTCCCCTTATCAGTCTGGCAAATCGCACCCAGGTCACGAGACCCAGGGAGATGAGTAACCCAACGATATTCCGCCCCAGGATCAGTGAGAGGAGGATGAAGACCAGCAGATCGGGGAGGCCGTAGAAAATATCCACGATGCGCATGAGTAAGTTGTCCAAAAGGGGTCTAGCATAGCCCGAGATAAGTCCGACAATCGTTCCTATGACGAGTGCCAGCAGAGTAGTTCCTATTCCCACTGCGAGAGAAACCCGTGCCCCGTAAAGGACACGGGTGAATAGATCCCTTCCTAACCCATCGGTCCCCATCCAGTGATCCAGGCTGGGATTCTCAAGGATGTGGGCCTCATCGAGTCCCCCGGCCCCGTACGGCGAAACCAGAGGGGCCAGAGAGCTACTCAGGCCTAAGATAAGGATGAAACCGAGGCTCCATAACGCTGCCCGGTTCTGCCGCAGCTCTCTCCAAAGTCCTCTGGGCCTCTTTTCTATTTTCATAAAACAGACTCAGTGCCTCTTCACTCTGGGATCGATCACCGAATAGAGGAGATCCACGATCAAATTCGCGCTCACCAGGAGCGTGCTGTACACCAGCGTCACTCCCATGATCATGGGATAATCCCGGTCCGTCACCGCTGTGATGAAGAACCTGCCCATGCCGGGAATGGCAAAGACGTACTCGACGACAAAGGAACCAGTCACCAGCGCTGCCAGCAGGGGTCCAAGGACCGTCAGGAGCGGGCTTATGGAATTGCGCATGGCGTGCTTGAAAACAATGACGATCTCCTTAAGCCCTTTGGCCCTGGCAGTACGGATGAAATCCGCACCCAGGGTTTCGATCAACGTTGAACGGAGGAGGTAGGTTAGATAGGCAGCGGCAGAGGACCCAAGCGTGATGGTCGGTAAAACGATGCTCGATAGGGTTCCCCACCTTCCTGCCTGAAACCAACCGAGCTGAAGAGAGAATATCCAGATGAGCAGGCCCCCCAGTATAAAGTTCGGGAGCGAAATACCCAGGGTAGCCAGGAAGAGACACCACCGGTCCGTCCAGGAATTATGATAATAGGCAGCAAGAAGCCCCGCAGGAAACGAGACGATCACCGCAAAGGCCAGTGCGAGAATTCCCAGCAGGGCAGAGACGGGAAGGGTAGAGATAATGATCTCCCTTACCGTGCGATCGAGATACTTGTACGATGGTCCCAAGTCACCCTGGATCAGCCCTGTCATGTAGCGGAGGTACTGGCTAATCAGCGGTTCATCGAGGTGGTATTTTGCGGCGATGTTTGCCAATACCTGAGGAGGGAGTCGTTGTTCACGGTCGAAGGGACCGCCCGGGGTCACACGCATGAGAACGAAAGTAAGGGTAGCGACCACCCATAGAACGGCGAGACTGTGTGAGAGGCGCCTCAAGAGATAGCGGCTCATGTTGATCTAGGACGGGTTCGCGCCTGTGGGTTCTGTTAAGCGGACCTGGCGAAGCATGAGACGGGCCATCGAATTGAACTCCAGCCCGGTGAAGCGGGGG
>JACZXR010000081.1 GCA_022571535.1 Deltaproteobacteria bacterium
TTTTGAACTCCTAAAAAAAGGGAGGCTTCCCGAATCAGGACAGGTCACTCTCTATGACGGCCGAAGTGGAGAACCGTTCGATGGAAAGGTGACTGTAGGAATAATGTACATGATGAAGCTCCACCACCTGGTGGATGACAAGATTCACGCCCGCTCCACAGGTCCCTATTCGCTCGTTACTCAACAGCCTTTGGGTGGAAAGGCTCAGTTCGGTGGGCAGCGCTTGGGGGAGATGGAAGTATGGGCCTTGGAGGGCTATGGGGCTGCTTACACTCTCCAAGAAATGCTCACCGTGAAGTCGGATGATGTGGCCGGTCGGACTCGCATGTACGAGGGCATCTTTAAAGGAGAAAATGTATTGGAGCCGGGTCTGCCTGAGTCTTTCAATGTCATGATCAAAGAGCTTCAAAGCCTTTGTTTGGACGTCGAGTTGATTGAGAACGATAAGGGTTAAATTAGGAGGTTGATCTATGGATGAACTTTTCAGTTTCTTTGAAAGGCCTAAGAACCCGATTAGCTTCAACTCTATTAGAATTGCGCTTGCCTCTCCAGAAAAGATTCGTTCCTGGTCTCACGGAGAGGTAAGGAAGTCGGAGACGATCAATTACCGAACCTTCAAACCAGAGCGGGATGGGCTTTTTTGCGCTAAGATCTTTGGGCCAACCAAGGACTACGAGTGCAACTGCGGAAAATATAAAAGGATGCGCCATCGGGGGGTGGTTTGCGAGAAGTGCGGTGTGGAAGTGATACAATCGAAGGTTCGGCGGGAGCGAATGGGCCATATCGAGCTGGCCACACCGGTGGCCCATATCTGGTTTCTGAAAAGCCTTCCGAGCCGTATCGGTGCCCTTCTCGATATGTCGCTTAAAGATCTCGAGAAGGTCCTATATTTTGAGTCTTACATTATAGTCGATCCCGGTTCCTCTCCCTTGCAGACCAAGGAGCTTCTGACCGAAGCGCGCTACCGTAAGGCACTAGAGGAATACGGCTCAAACTTCACCGCAGAGATGGGGGCGGCGGCAATCCGAAAGCTTCTTGCGGCCGTGGATATTGAGAAGGAGTCCGAAGAGCTGCGCGTGGAAATGCGCAATACCAATTCCGAGGTTCGGCGCAAGAAGGTGGCCAAGCGGCTCAAGGTCATCAATGCGTTCAAGAACTCGGGAAATCGGCCTGAGTGGATGGTCCTCGAGGTGATTCCGGTCATTCCGCCAGATTTACGCCCCCTGGTGCCTCTCGATGGTGGGCGGTTTGCAACATCGGATCTCAATGATCTCTACCGGCGTGTGATCAATCGCAACAATCGCCTTAAGAGGCTCCTGGAGCTGAACGCCCCTGAAATCATCATCCGTAACGAGAAGCGAATGTTGCAGGAGGCGGTGGATGCCAACTTTGATAACGGGCGCAGGGGTAGGGCGATCACTGGCCCCAACCGTCGGCCGCTAAAATCGCTGAGCGACATGCTCAAAGGGAAAACCGGGCGTTTCCGTCAGAACCTCCTGGGCAAGAGAGTTGATTATTCAGGTCGGTCCGTGATTGTCGTTGGTCCGGAGCTGAGGCTGCATCAGTGCGGGCTTCCCAAGAAGATGGCCTTGGAGCTTTTCAAGCCTTTTATCTATAACAAACTTGAGGAGAGAGGCTATGTAACCACTATCAAAAGTGCCAGGAAGATGGTGGAAACAGAGCGTCCCGAGGTTTGGGATATCCTGGACGAGGTAGTACGGGAGCATCCCGTCCTGCTTAACCGGGCCCCAACCCTCCACCGGCTCGGCATCCAGGCATTTGAGCCGGTTCTCATTGAGGGTAAGGCGATTCAGCTTCACCCCTTGGTCTGTGCTGCCTATAATGCGGATTTCGATGGAGATCAAATGGCCGTCCATGTTCCTCTGTCCATCGAGGCTCAAGTGGAGGCGCGGACGCTCATGATGTCCACCAATAATATTCTGTCCCCGGCTAATGGAAAGCCGATTATTGTTCCAACGCAGGATATCGTTTTGGGACTCTATTATTTGACTCGAGAGCGCGTAAACACAAAGGATATATCAAGCAGAATCTTCTCCGATCCGATGGAGGTATGTATCGCCTACGATCAGGGAGAGGTGGGCCTACAGGCCCCAGTTACCGTTCGTATCGGTGACGAGAGAATTAATACTACAGTCGGCCGGGTTCTTCTTTACGAGGTGATCCCTCCGGTGATTCCATTTAAAGAGGTCAACCGGTTGATGAAGAAAAAAGAGCTGGGTAACCTAATCGACTTGAGCTACCGATTGGCGGGCAATAAGGCTACGGTTATTCTCGCGGACAAGCTCAAAGATATTGGGTTTTTTTATGCGACGAAGGCGGGGATTTCAATCGCGCTGAAAGACATAGTAATCTCCCCGGGAAAAGAGGAGTTACTCAAAGCGGCGTATGTGAATGTAGGAGAGATTGAGGAGCAATACAAAAACGGTCTTATTACAGACGGAGAGCGCTATAATAAGGTGGTGGATATATGGGCTGAGGTGACGGATCGGATCGCTGATGAGATGTTGCGTGCGCTAGGGACCGAGACGGTCACCGATGAAAAGGGAGTCAAGTCTACGGTCCCGAGTTTCAATCCTATTTTCATGATGGCCGATTCCGGTGCCAGGGGCAGTGCCCAGCAGATACGCCAGCTCGCCGGGATGCGGGGGTTAATGGCGAAGCCTTCGGGGGAAATTATCGAGACGCCTATCACGGCCAACTTCCGTGAGGGCCTGACCGTATTGCAGTACTTTATCTCCACCCATGGGGCACGAAAGGGACTGGCGGACACCGCTTTGAAGACTGCCAATTCCGGATATCTCACCAGAAGACTAGTTGATGTAGCTCAAGACTCGGTCATCATCGAAGAAAACTGTGGCACCCTGGACGGGATCGATATTACACCTCTCAGAGAGGGGGGTGAGATCATTGAGCCGCTCGGGGATCGTGTCCTAGGCAGAGTTGCCTTGGAAGATATTAAAGACCCGTTTACCGGCGAGGTCATTATCCGGGCCAATCAGGAGATCGACGAAGAACTGGTCCCGCGCATCGAGGAGGCAGGGTTGGAGCGAGTTAGGATCCGCTCGGTACTGACCTGCCAATCAAGACGAGGAGTCTGTGGGATGTGTTATGGTCGGGATCTGGCGCGGGGTCACATGGTGAACCTCGGGGAGGCGATCGGTGTGATAGCTGCCCAGTCCATTGGTGAGCCGGGAACACAGCTTACAATGCGTACCTTCCATATCGGGGGGACCGCGAGCCGGAGGGTGGAACAAACTACCTTAGAGCCTCGCAACGACGGGTTTGTCAAGTACATCGATGTCAACACGGTTATCAATCAAGCCGGCGATTTTGTGGTCATGAACCGCAATGGTAATATCGCGATCGTGGATTTTCCAGAGGGGAAAGATAAGGGCAGAGAGCGAGAGAGGGAACGGTACCCAATCGTCTACGGTGCGAAAATAAAGAAAGCGAATGGATCTAAAATCAAGGCCGGCGAGCGTCTCGCCGAGTGGGACCCTTATACCGTTCCCATCATCACTGAAATGAGCGGTATGGTTAAGTTCGGTGACGTTAACGAGGGGGTAACGATGGAGGAAAGGGTGGATGAGCGGACCGGGTTGTCGACCAAAGTCATTATTGACTTCAAGGATTTGGACAAGCGCCCGCGCATCTCGATTAAGGATACGTCAGGAAAGACCGCTCGTCTTAGCAAGACGACCGAGGCACGGTACCTCTTGCCCGTTGGATCCCATATCAATGTGAAAGAGGGGCAGATGATCGCTGCAGGTGATGCGGTGGCCAAGATTCCACGTGAGACCACAAAGACTAAGGATATCACGGGAGGATTGCCTCGCGTGGCGGAGCTCTTCGAGGCCCGCAAGCCCAAGGAGTTTGCCGTGATCAGCGAGATCGATGGTGTGGTCTCTTTCGGTAAGGATACCAAGGGAAAGCGCAAGGTGGTGGTTACCCCTGATGTAGGAGAACCCAGGGAATACCTGATCCAGAGGGGCAAGCACATCAATGTCCACGAGGGAGATCGAGTCGGGGCTGGGGAGCCGCTCATGCAGGGCTCTTCTAACCCGCACGATATCCTTAACATCCTTGGAGAAAAGGCGTTGGCCAATTACCTGGTGGATGAGGTTCAGGAGATCTACCGGCTTCAGGGAGTGAGAATTAACGATAAACACATTGAGGTCATTGTACGACAGATGCTGCGCTGGGTACGCATCAAGGAAGTCGGCGATACTGAATTTCTGGTCGGGGACCAGGTCGAGAAGTGGCGCTTCGAAGAAGAGAACCAGAAAATGATAGCACAAAGCGGGAGGCCCGCAGTTGCAGAGTCACTCCTCCTTGGGATCACCAAGGCTTCGCTATCAACGGAGAGCTTCATATCTGCGGCCTCATTTCAGGAGACGACGAAAGTTCTAACCGAGGCGGCCATTAACGGGAAGGTGGATAAACTTGTCGGACTCAAGGAGAACGTGATTATGGGGAGATTGATACCTGCGGGCACTGGATTGGCGAAATATTCCGAGATGGAGTTGGAGGTAGAGGAGCCCGAGGTAGAGGAGGTAAGTGTTTCTGAGGCCGAGGTGGCGTGATGCGAATTGACATCACGAGAGAATTATTTTAAATATGAATGTTTGTGAATTGATTAGCCTGTGGACCTAATGATGTGTCTATGGGCTCCATTATGGAGGTTAGGATGCCTACCACCAATCAGTTGGTTCGAACCGGCCGTGTGACCCAGAGGAGGAAGAATACCGCCCCTGCCTTAGAGGGGTGCCCGCAGAAAAGGGGGGTGTGCACTAGGGTGTATACCTCCACTCCGAAAAAGCCGAACTCTGCCTTGCGGAAGGTAGCTCGAGTCCGTTTAACCAACGGGATTGAGGTGACGTCGTATATCCCTGGTGTCGGGCATAATCTGCAGGAGCACTCGATGGTTTTGATTCGGGGAGGTAGGGTCAAAGATCTGCCCGGCGTGAGGTATCACATTATCCGTGGCACCCTCGATTTGATTGGCGTGCAGGACCGGCGTCAGAGCCGCTCCAAATACGGGGCAAAAAAGCCCAAGTAAATTAAATAAGATGCCTCGCAAGGGGGAACTTAAAAGGAGAGACGTTTTGCCAGATCCCAAGTATGGGGATAAGCTGGTGACGAGATTTATAAATGCGATGATGGTGCAGGGTAAAAAGAGTGTGGCAGAGGGGATATTCTACCGTTCTCTTAATGTCATCACGGACAAGACCAAAGGGGATGCGTTAGCAGTTTTTAAACAGGCGGTGGAAAACGCGCGGCCTACGCTCGAAGTGCGATCCCGACGGGTGGGGGGTGCGACCTATCAGGTTCCCATCGAGGTTCGCTTACACCGGCGTCTCACTTTGGGCCTTCGCTGGCTGATCCAGTCTGCGCGGGTCCGGGGAGCAAAATCCATGGAGGAAAAATTGGCGGCAGAGTTGATCGACGCTGCCAACCGTCGGGGTGGGGCGATTAAAAAGAAGGAGGACACCCATCGCATGGCAGAGGCCAACAGGGCCTTTGCCCATTATCGCTGGTAACTTTGCTGGAGGATTGCAAGGGGACGAAGGAGGCGGTTTGACCGCCTCCTTTTTTTCCCTGCTGTGTAGGACCATGGGAAAGAAGGTTTCATTAGACAACACCCGAAATATTGGCATCATGGCCCATATTGATGCGGGTAAGACTACCACCACTGAGAGAATTCTGTACTATTCGGGGATTAACTATAAGATCGGTGAGGTGGATGAAGGAACAGCCACAATGGATTGGATGGTTCAGGAGCAGGAGAGAGGAATAACCATCACTTCGGCAGCCACTACCTGCTTCTGGCTCGATTATCGGATCAACCTCATCGATACGCCGGGCCACGTCGATTTTACCATCGAGGTCGAGAGATGCCTGCGCGTTCTTGACGGAGCCATCGCGGTCTTCTGCTCTGTTGGGGGGGTGGAGCCTCAAACGGAAACGGTTTGGCGCCAGGCCGACAAATACGGGGTTCCGCGGATTGCCTTTGTCAACAAGATGGATCGTGTTGGTGCGGACTTCTTCCGCGTGGTGCAGATGATTCGGGATCGTCTTGGTGCATGTCCGCTTGTGCTTCAGTTGCCCATTGGGAGCGAAGAGCATTTTAGAGGGGTCATTGACCTAGTCCAGATGAAGGCCATTATCTGGGATGATGAGAGTCTTGGAGCCAAATACCGAGTCGAACCGATTCCCGATGAGTTGATGGGGCAGGCGAAGGAATACCGGGAGAAGGTGATGGAGGCCGCGGCGGACTATGATGAATCCATCATGGAACGGTATCTGGATGGGGGAGAGGTTACGGAAGTCGAGATCCGCCGAGCCATTCGTAAGGCCGGTCTTGAACTCAAGTTGGTGCCGGTTTTCTGCGGTGCCGCCTTCAGGAACAAGGGCGTTCAGACGCTTCTCGACGCTGTGATCCATTATTTGCCCTCACCTCTCGACATCCCCGCTGTTCAAGGGAAGCATCCGATTTCCCAACAGGAAGAGGAACGTCCCCCAAGCGATAGTGCTCCTTTTTCGGCATTGGCCTTTAAGATTATGACAGATCCGTTTGTGGGAACATTGATCTTTTTTCGTGTCTATTCCGGTGTTTTGATGGCGGGCTCTTATGTTTACAATTCCACGAAAGGAAAAAAAGAGAGGATCGGCCGTCTTTTAAAAATGCATGCCAACAAGCGTGAAGAGATCAAAGAGGTCTCTGCCGGCGATATTGCAGCGGCCATTGGCCTGAGGAACACGACGACCGGCGATACGCTCTGTGACGTTGTCGCCCCAGTAGTTCTAGAATCCATCGACTTTCCTGAACCGGTGATCTCTATTGCAATTGAGCCAAAGACCAAGGCAGATCAAGAGAGACTTGGCCTGTCGCTCCAAAAGTTGGCGACTGAGGATCCTTCCTTTCGAGTACGAACGGACGAGGAGACTGGTCAGACCATTATCTCCGGTATGGGGGAGCTCCATCTCGAGATTATTGTGGACCGGCTTCTAAGGGAGTTTAACGTTGGTGCCAACGTCGGTCGGCCTCAGGTGGCCTATAAAGAGACCGTTCGTAAGGAAGTAGAGCAGGAGGGGAAATTCGTTCGCCAGACCGGCGGCAGGGGGCAATACGGGCATGTCTACCTTCGAGTGGAGCCCCAGCCTCCGGGGAAGGGGTTCGACTTCGTTGAGGCGATCAAGGGGGGTGCGATTCCGAAGGACTATATTCCCGCAGTGCGCAATGGAGTCCGGGGTGCTATGGAGAGCGGTTCCTTGGCCGGTTATCCAATGGTAGATATTAAAGTCACGCTCCTTGATGGAAGCTACCATGATGTGGACTCTTCAGAGATAGCCTTTAAGATCGCGGCCTCCATGGCCTTCAAAGATGCAGTGAGGAAGGCCTCTCCCGTTTTGCTAGAACCCATCATGGCCGTGGAAGTAGTAGTGCCGGAGGCGTTCATGGGGGAGGTCATTGGGGATATAAGTTCTCGTCGTGGAAAAATCGTAGGATTAAATTCCAGGCCGGCAACTCAGGTGATCGAGTCGTGCATTCCTCTGGCAAAGATGTTCGGTTACGCAACGGATTTGCGATCCATGACCCAAGGGAGAGCTACGCACACCATGCAGTTTTCCCATTATGATGAGGTGCCAGCTTCGATCTCTGAAGAGATCAGTGCCAAGGCGGTTAGTATCTGATCTATTGTTCTGATGGTGTTAGGGGGTAGCCCGTGAATGAGAAGATTCGAATACGGCTTAAGGCCTATGATTATCGGGTGTTGGACCAGTCAGTGGGGGAGATTGTGGAGACGGTAAAGAGAACGGGGGGCAGAGTGGCTGGTCCTATTCCACTCCCGACTCGCATCGAGCGTTTTACAGTTAACCGTTCTCCCCATGTGGACAAAAAATCACGAGAGCAGTTCGAGATCCGGACCCACAAACGCCTGGTGGATATCCTGGAGCCGACGCCACAGACCGTGGATGCGCTGATGAAGCTGGATCTGCCGGCGGCCATCGATGTTGAGATCAAAGCCTTCGGGACAGAGAAGGAATAAGCTATGGTAGAGGGCTTGCTCGGAAAAAAGGTTGGAATGACACAGATCTTTGACGAGGCAGGGAAGGCTATCCCTGTGACGGTCATTCAGGCCGGACCCTGCGTTGTAGTGCAGAAAAAGACTATAGAGAAGGAAGGGTACAGGTCCGTTCAG
>JACZXR010000082.1 GCA_022571535.1 Deltaproteobacteria bacterium
AGGACTCAATTACGGCGTAGATTAATTGACTCCTATTAACCTTGTCATCTTTTTCCCTTGTGATATTGGTCTCTTAGTACCTGAATCTTGCACCGGATACACCCATTCCCTATGACCGGTAGAAGTTTTTAAATTGGTCCTAAAAATATTGACCAGGCACCCGGTTAGGTGGTCGATCTCTGTATTTTCTTTCTCCGTTCGCCCAAGAGTGCTGCTTCTTGCTGGTGATTAATACTATGTGCAAGAAATTTCTTGCACGAACGGCTAGCCAGGCACAACGGTTAGCCTTAAACTGAGAGCAGCTAAATGCCTGCATGGCCATTTTGGCCTATCGAGCCAGGGGCGTATCTGATGCCGACACTTATCCAAATAGCTCATGAATCTAAAAAGACCACCCACGCGACTGTCATGGTGCGAATACTTCACCTCGTTCGTATTCGAATGTCCCGTAATCTTAGCGGCAATGAACAAAAGCTTTAAGCGGGCGATCCGAATAGTGTTGTCCATCACCTCTTTGGTTGCGCTTTTTGTTTGGGCTGTGCCCTCTTGATCTTGTTGTCCTCGTTCCAACAGACCATGGGTGGCAAGCATCTTGAACGATCGCCAAATATTGTATGAGAGCATGACGATCTGAAAATACGCATAGTTGTTCGCAAACTTGCTGGAGGGTATCGCGGCCAACCCCTCTCTTTTGGCCTCACCAATCAGGTTCTCCGCATCCGCCCTCTTGTCATATTCCGAGATCACCCGGTGGGCTCGCTTCGTCAGGTTAGTGACAAATATTCGGTACTTATACTTGGTATCTTCCATGAGCTCCAGTTGAACGGGTCCCCCTTTCTCTGAGGACTCCCCTTTAGGAATGCGCATGACTACAAATCGGCAGGCTCGACCCCACCCCATCGGTTGATAAAGGCATTCATTGTATTCGATGCGATCTCGCTTCTTAACTTTGTACCATCCCGATGGATCAAAGGAGGGGTGGCATGCCTTGTTGCCAAATATGAACCCATACCCTTCCTCCAAGGCAGCCTCTACACTCTCCCAACTGATGAACTCCCCATCGCCGCGAAGGATCACCTCCTTCACGCAACCCGGAAGATATCTCTTCAATGTACGGATAAGAGCAGAAACCTCCTCCCCACCCATCGTCTCTCCACGACGTAGCTTGCCAGTAAAATATTCACGTGTCTCGCTAATAAAACACAGAACAGGACGAAATCCCTTCTTCCCCCGATGCTGGGTGTTATGACCCTTGCGACCACCTTGCTGACTACCATAGATAGTCTCCACCGTCGTGTCGATATCGATATGGATGATCTCGTAACACAGCTTACATAAATGCCACACTCGCTCACGAAGGGCGCTCATCACCATCAGCAGAGATTGACCTTGATTAATACCCAGGGAATTTACATAGCGCCAGAATGTCGTTACATAGGGAAGTCTGATCACTTTAAATATGGAGCATAACATCGCGTCAAGCCGAATATAGACAAAATGCCATACCCGGTTAAACCCTATAAACAGTAGCAGGATCAGGCCATAGACCATCTCATAGTGACCCAGCTTAGGAGTTCGGGAAGGCGGCTTATAGAACCCATCGAAAATCTCTTTGAACCCGACCAGATCCATAAACTTTACCAGCCCCAAAAGCCCACCAAATGGACTCAAACGTTCACTACAATACCCGTATGGGGTCGAAGGCCCTATTCTACTAGCCTCTGCTGGACACTCATCTTCTGCTTGATTTACGCGATCTATAGAGATATCCTTTCCTCGTTCTTTAACCATTTGGGTTACCTCCTCTTAGAATAGGTGGGTGCTTAGAAACCCTATTATAATGGGGTAACCCAAACTTTTTCACCCTTTTTTTCCACCAACCGTGCAAGATTCAGGTACTATAAAATCATCGGTGAGATGCGCAGCCGATATATCAGATGGCTCACCCAGCAGGGCCTCGATTTGCCTGACCGGCTGACGAAAACCCCCTTAGGGGAAGGTCTGACGTTCGAGCGGGTCTGCGCCGAGCACGCAGTCGTAGGCGATTCTGAAAAGACCGTGGCTGCGCTCAAGCGACTTGCCAAGGAAACCGGGGCAACCCATGTCCTTGCCTGGATGAACATCGGGAGTGCTCCCAGCAAATTTGTCCTTGAGTCTATGCGGCAGTTTGCACGCGACGTCATGCCCCGACTCGAAATGTATCATCCCAAGAGGCGACCGAGCATTAGTACGGCTGGACACTCTTAGAGTTTAGAATGGAAAAAGCTTACAACACCTGGTCGAGAATAATATCAACTCCCTGAGTGCCGATCTCGACAGGGTTTTTCTCGTAGGTTCCCATGAGGCTACCAGGCTCTCTCGTAAGCGCATTGCCGTCTCTGTCTAGACGCACGGAGACGTTCACCTTTCCACCGAATGGTCTGCCTGACATCATCATGTTTTCAGGACCCAGCGAATAGGAGAGGGGGAAGACGGGGCGGTCAATCTTCTTGACCGCAAGCGGCGGGCCTTTCGCAGAATTTGCCGACCTTACAATAATAAAGAGTGCGTCCCCGCTGTCCAATTTAGCCTTGAGTTTAGAGTCAACGGAAATGGTCCCCTCGATTCGACTGGGGTTCGTGACCGACTGCTTTGATTTTGCAGGGGTGGCCTGGCGGTTGGTCAGTTCATCGATTGTCTTTTGAACCTCGAATCTCTCTTTCCCTGAGGGGAGCAGGCTTACCAGCTTTTGCAAATTTTGCCGTGCTCCGGATAGATCTCCTTTATCGCGGTATAGCACCATGCCTTTTCCCCAAAGGGCAAGAGGGTATTCGGGATTAGTAGAAAGTGCCCGGTTGAAGGCCAGAAGAGCGCCGTCCACGTGTCCGGCTTGGGTGAGGATCAGACCCATATAGGTATGAGCTTCGGGGCGGTCTGAATCGATGGCGAGAACCTTCTTAAAGGCATCAATCGCCTGGGACCAGTCCTGTCGCTCAAAGGCGGCATGGCCCTGGGTGAGGAGAGACTGGAGATCAGCTCTCCTCATCCCGGGGTCAGCACTAAGCCCCCCTGGACCAGTCCCGGTGAGAAAGTCGCCGGTAATAGAGTCCTGCTCCGAGCCTCGAGGACGCAAGGACTTGCTCAGAAAAATTCCGAGGGTGACTCCGAATACTAGTAGAAAGGCGCCCGTAGCCGCAAAGATCCAGCCACGTCGGGATGGCGCTTTTCCGTTCTGGGCCTGCCCAGCATCTTTTGCCTGACGTTCCGCCCTGTGAGGCCGCTTCTTTGACATCGCCTCAGCGGGAGAGGAATCGAGCTCTCTCAATACTTTGGCGGCCTGGGCCTCATAACGTGGGCGTAGATCCTGATAGTCGGATTCGGATAGCCTGCCCGCTTGGTAGTCGAATTCAAGCTCTTGAAGCTCCGTATAGAGTCTGGCCTGTTCATTGAGGAGGTGTGCGCGGGGGCCCTCTATCTCCGGATCTATCTCCCATACCCTTTCCGTAGACACGTCCTGTTGCACCCTCTGGATAAGGGCTGGGTCTACTTCGCTCGGACGGCTCTCGCCCTTTCTCTGTACCCAGCGCCTGGCAACGAGAAGTACAAAGATTATCCCCCCGGTCAACGCAATGAAGGGTAGGATCCAGACCAGCAGACTGAAGCCCTTAGTGGTGGGCGAAAGAAGGATCCATTCTCCGTATTTGGAGACAAAGTAAGCCTTAATCTGTTCTGGCGACTTGCCCTCTTTGAGCTGTTTGAGAACCAGTGCCCGCATTTGCTGGGCCATCTCTGAAGGGGAATCGGCAACAGACAGGTTTTGGCAGACAGGACAACGCAGTTCCTTGGAAATCGCACGAAGTTGCTCCTCAAGATCCGTCGGCTGGGCTTGCAGACCTGTTGGGAGAACCAATAGGCTTAGAACAAGAATGACAAGTGAAGGCATTATATTTAGTAAGCTACGATGCTCCATGGCGACAGAAATCAGGCGGTAAGCTGTAAGCAGGAAGGTTGGCGCTCACTTTACACTCGCTACTGCTTACTGTTATCGGATCGACTGATACGCCCCTTTTCCCTCTTTAGCACTGATAAGTCCGCGCCGGGCCTCGTCCAGCTTGGCCACAATGATTGGATATTCCAGGCCGCCCACATGCTTGTAGGTAATCCGCCCTTCAGGATCGATAAAAAAAGTTTCAGGGATTCCCCAGACGCCATAGTCGATGGAGATCTTCCCCGAGGCGTCACGCCCGTTCGGGTAGGTAATTTGAAACTCTTTGAGAAAGGCGAAGGCCTCCTTTTCTGTGTCCTGAATATCAATCCCGAGAAAGACAATATTTTTATCTCTATATCTCTGCCAGACTGCCTCCAGGTCCCTTGCCTCAGCCCTGCAGGGAGGACACCACGAGGCCCAGAAGTTGAGAAAAACCACTTTTCCTCTAAGATCGGCGAGGCTGAGCTTCTTGCCATCAAAGAGCGTTACGGTGAAAGGGGGGGCCGGTCGACCAATCAGGGGGGAAGCGATGTAACGGGGATCACGACTGAAGCCGAAGGCGAGAACCCCGACCAGAGGGAGAATGACTGCCAGGGTAAGAAGGATGCGACGCCAAGGCATGTCAGGCCCGCTACGCCAATTTTCGCCGACCGGGCAAGACAGCGACGATGGTGCCCAGGAATATAACAAAACCACCAATCCATATCCAGGCCAGCAATGGTCGAACGAGAACCTTGAGTGTAGCTTGATTTTGCTCCACCTCGCTGAAGCCCGATAGAATAATGTAGAGATCTTCGATGAAGGTGCTGCGGTAGACCGCCCGACCCACCGGTGACTTCTGGTTAGGGAAGAACTTGAGTGCCGGTGATAGGACTCCTATCTCGTGTCCCTCGTTGAAGACCCTGAAGGCACCTTCGACTCGGGAATGGGTGGGCTGTTGTGACCTCTTGAGCCCCTCAAATTGGATATGGTAGCGCCCGATCGAAAGACCCTCTCCTATTTGAAGAGTTACCTCGCGCTCGATGCTGTAACTCATAGAGCCCGCAATTCCTAAAAAAATGAGGACTACGCCCAGGTGAACGATCAAGCCTCCGTATCGCCGCTGGTTTCGCCGCGCCAGGGTTACCAGCGCGCTGAAAACTCCCTCTCCGGCGATCCTATGCCGAGCACGCACGGCAAGCGTGGTGTCGAACAGGATCGTAAACACCACAAAGGATAAGAGCGTAAAACCAAGAAGGGGGAGGAAGTCTCGGACCAACCAGATGAAGAGAAATAAAGCAACGACAAATGAAGCGACTGTAGGCCAGAGGAAGTTTCGCCTGAGGTTATCCCAGGAGGCCTTTTTCCAGGCGATCATTGGGCCAACCCCCATGAGAAAGACCAGAAGGAGAAAAAGAGGTACGGTGACCGAATTAAAATAGGGCGCCCCGACACTCACCTGAACCCCGGCTACTGCCTCGGAGATGAGAGGGAAAATGGTCCCGAGAAAAATGGTGAACAGGGCAGAGACCAAAACGACGTTGTTAAGTAGGAATGCGGATTCCCGACTGACCAGAGAATCCAGTTCTGGTTGGCCGCGAAGCTGTTTGCTCCTCCAGGCCAGAAGGCCGAAAGAGGTCAGGAGAATGAAGGCGAGAAAGGCAAGGAATATTATGCCCACGGGTCCCGATGAGAAGGCATGGATCGAGGAGAGGATGCCGGAACGGGTGAGAAAAGTGCCAAAGATGGTCAGGCTAAAGGCGATGATGATGAGGGAAAGATTCCAGACCTTGAGCATTTGCTTGCGCTCCTGCACCTGAACGGAGTGGAGAAAGGCTGTGGCCGGAAGCCATGGCATAAAGGCAGCATTTTCCACGGGGTCCCATGCCCAGTACCCGCCCCAACCGAGTTCGATGTAGGCCCAATAGGCTCCCAAGAGAATGCCGATTCCCAGAAAGAACCAGGAAAAGATCGTCCACCGCCGGGTCCGGTGGATCCAGACATCGTTGAGCCGCCCGCTCAACAGGGCCGCAATGGCGAAGGCGAAGGGGATACTGAAACCGACGTACCCTATGTACAGAAGAGGCGGGTGAATGACCATCAAGGGGGTTTGTAGCTGAGGGTTCAAACCGTTTCCATCCAGGGGGGGAGAAGCCAGCATGGTGAACGGGTTGCTGTTGAAATTCAGGAGGATGAGAAAAAAGACCAGGATCCGCCCCCAGATGAACCAGCCGGCGATACATAGCGAGGCCAGGGACATGAGCCCGACTGCGATATCCGTCTGGTTCAGCAGCCCCACCTCTTCCTCCAGGCGAAGGATGTGCGTCCGGATGTAGAACGCCGCGAACAGAGCGGCGAGCATGGAGGACGAGAGGAGGAGCAACTTAACAGTGAAGAATGTCCGGGAGCCCTCGGGCCCCTTCCTTAGCGTCTCCTCAATGTGCATAAGGACCGCCATGGTGAAGACGGCGCCGAAAAAGATCGCGTAGTGCTCCGATACATAAGTCACCTGGTACAAGACATAGAGCAACTCGTAGACGACCAAGGCCGCGGCCTCGATATTCACGATCAGCGCGATCACTCGGGCCGCCTTCTCCCCTAGGCCCATAGCCGCCTTAAAACCTAGGCTCAAAGCCGCCTTCTCCCCTAGGCCCATAGCCGCCTGCCCCCCTAAGATCTTCAAGATAAGGGCCCCCCTTGGGCAAACTTTACTTTTCGGTAAAATAAAGTTTGCCCAAGGGGGGCCCCCACCCCTAGCCTCTTCCTGGCTTTTACCCCGCCGAAGAAATCGTTAGGTCAGACTTACTGTCCTACTGGTATTGGCTTCCATATCTTCTCCGGTGGCCACATCCCCGCCTCTTCGAATGCCCGCTTCGCGCCGGGGTGGATCTTGTCCTTGTGCTTCCAATCGAGGGAGAAGGGCGAGACCATCGTCTCTTTGGTCCAGAGCACACCGATCGTGCTGAGCTGCCCGGCCTTTGGTCCGATCTCGATGAACGCCTTGGTCACCTCGTAGGCCAGCTTCTCCGGGAAGTCTTTGTGCACGGCCCGGATGCCGATGTCCGCGTACATCTCAAACGGCTCGGGTTGGTTGGGGACGGTGTTGGGCGGCAGCGTGACGGCGTATAACGGGATGCCAGTCTCCTTGACGAGCCTGTTCACGACTTCTTTTGGCCACGGCAGCATGCGGTACCACCTACCCGAGGCGGCTATCCGCGTGACGGTGGGACCGATCATGAACAGCTTTTGGGTCGCGTCCACATTCACAGACAGCAGCGCGGCCTCAACCTGCCCGTCGAGGAGCGAATCGATCGCCTTTACCGGCCCGAGGTGCTGGATCAATCCAGGTGCGGTCTCATGGTTAATCCCGTATCCTTTGTCCAGTATGTAGTAGGCGATGCCGCCCCAGTGGGTCTGCGACTTGAGGCCAATGCCGATCCGCTTCCCCTTGAGGTCTGCTACCTTCTTGACGGCTTTATTGGTCGTGAAAAGCCAGGATTGCCCGAGCAAGTACTCACCGTAGAGCCACCGGAAGTCTTCTACTGAGATCGCCTTTCTGAAGAACGGCGCGTAGGCGGTCTCGGCGAGAAATAACGCCCCGGTCGTGGTGCCGAAGGTCGCCGTCTTCTGGAGCTTCTTGTCCGCCGTCATTACCTTCAGGTTGTGCACGTATCCCGCGGTCGGCTGCTGGACAGGCCGCAGCCACGGGTGCTTGGCGGCTACGTAGCGGTCGAAGATGAAGTAACCCTCCCAGCCGCCACCCAGCGGATACTGGAGGAAGGGGACCCGGACCTCCTTCTGCTGCCCGGCTGCTCCGCCCGGCAGGGCCCCGATCATGAGGGCCGCGGCGAACGCCGTAACCCCCAAGAATTTCAATGCAGCAGTCGACATGTTTCCTGTAGACATGTTTCCACCTCCCTGGAATTTGCGCAGCCGAATTTTCGCCATTTCGGCCAATCCGGCTCCGGGGCCTGCCCCGCACCGCCAAGATCGACGCCGCGCGGACAACCGCTTGGAACGCCTGTATCGAGTTCCCGTTTCTTCGCCCGGCCGTCTGAAATACAGTGAGCCCAATACTTCCGGACCCCTCATACCCTAATTGGCCGAGATTGACTTGTAACACCTTTCTTTTCAATGACTTAATAAACCACACGCACGCCTACAGCGCCGTCAAACCCGGTGGTCGCGGATTTCCGCTTCCGGGTCTCCTCCTTGGCACAGGGTTTCCGGCCACCACGGCGCGGACACCCCCCCCT
>JACZXR010000083.1 GCA_022571535.1 Deltaproteobacteria bacterium
GATTTTTTTCTTGGCTATTCCCCGGAGCGCATTGATCCTGGCAATAAATTCTTTAACCTGGTCAATACGCCCAAAGTCGTAGCGGGGACAACGGCATCTTGTCTCAGGCTTACCCAGGCCCTCTACAGTCAATTCGTGGAGCGGGTTGTAGCCGTAAGCAGCACTGATTCGGCCGAGATGGTTAAGCTCTTGGAGAACATCTTCCGAAGCGTCAACGTGGGCCTGGTTAACGAAATTGCCTTAATGTGTGACCGTTTGGGGCTAAACGTGTGGGAGGTGATCGACGCAGCCGCAAGCAAGCCGTTCGGATTTCAACCTTTTTACCCCGGTCCTGGTCTTGGGGGGCACTGTATCCCAGTGGATCCCCATTACCTTTCGTGGAAGCTCAAGCTGTTTTCCTATAAGGCCCGTTTCATTGAGCTGGCGGATGAGATCAACCGGGAGATGCCCTACTTCGTGGTGGAGAAAGTTGTGGAGGGTCTCAACCGGCAGCAGAGGAGCGTGAACGGATCCAAGATCATGATCCTCGGCGTGGCCTATAAAAAGGATTCCAATGACGTTCGCGAATCCCCGGCCTTAGATGTGATAGAAATCCTGAATAAAAAAGGGGGAATAATATCCTATCATGATCCCCACGTTCCGAAACTTTCCTTTGATGATCGCGTGATGTATTGCGAGCCGCTCAATTCAGGTTCTCTATCCGCGTATGATGCCGTTGTTATTTTGGCAGATCACAGCAGGTTCAATCCCCAGGAAATTGTTGATGCTGCACGTCTGGTTATCGATTCACGCAATCTTTTGCACGGCATCGAATCGGATAGAATAGTGAGATTATAAACTTCCAGAGTAAGAATTTTCTTGACATAGCCCATGGCTACTTGGTAATGGCCTTCTGGTAACTTACATGCCTGAAGGCCTTTTTTTTGCTTAAAGGAGGGAACATGATCCTTCAAACTTGGCAACGTAAAGCCTTGCTAGCGGCTGTAGGACTTCTTGCCTTAGTAGTGATCATAAGTAGTTTGAATAGTTCGTTTCAATGGATCAATCGACCTTTTCCGGGGTTTTTTCTTTACGGCAATATGGTGGTCGGTCCTGATTTTCTACCCCAGTGGAGCGGGGGAAAAGCGGGATTGAGGTTTCTGGATCACATCGTTGCGGTGGGGGGCAGACCGGCCTCACGCCGTAAGGAGATCTACGAGCTTGTCCACAGCTCGCCTCCAAACACCCCGTTCCATTACACGATTGAAAGGGCAGGAAAACATATTTCAATTACCATCCCATCGATGAACTTTACTTTTTTTGACTGGTTCCTGACATACGGCATTTATCTTCTTGTGGGATTGAGCTTCCTTATCATCGGGATAGCTCCCATCTACCTTCGCTCCAGTTTGCCGTCCGCAACCCCACTCTTTTTCATGGGGGGTGCTGTTTTTCTTTGGTTTGCCACAACTTTTGATTATTTGACATCGGACATATTCCTGAAGGAAGTGCGTGTATTTTCCTTTACATTAACTCCAAGCGCTGGAATCCACCTGGGTCTGTTGCTGGCCAGAAGCCGCGAAGAGATCAAGAGGCGGAGGCTTTATCTTTATTTAATTTATGGCGCATCGATGCTGCTCGGTCTATTCTATAATTATAGCTTTTTTGCTTCGGTCACGGTATGGCAGTGGGCGTTACGGCTGAGCTATGTCTATAGCTGGCTAGCCACACTGATTTTCCTCAGTTTGCTTTGGAGGGCACTCAAAGATCCCATATCAAATTTGGAGAGGTCCCGCCTACGTGTCATTTGGGGGGGGGCTATCCTTGGATTTTTCATTCCCACTTTCGGTACTGTTATAGGGAGTTATTATCTTTTGGAGGTCCCGCATAATCTTCTGTTAATCTTCCCGGTGTGTTTTCCTCTGTCGGTAGCCTTTGCACTACTCAAGTATAATCTGTTCGATATCGATGCGGTATTCAAGCGCGGATTGAAGGTAACCCTGACTGCAGGCCTGTTGCTCGCTTATGTTTTGGTAGTTGTGATCCTGAGCGTTTCGGTCGGGATCTATAAAGAGGATTATTTATTTCCTCTTTTATTGTCTATCCTATTTGTGTTGGTATTTGGTCCACTCGTGCGCTTGATTGAGAATGTGGTGAGCCGGTACTTCTATCGAAGGGAGTATGATCCCGTTTTGCTTCAGAGGGAGGTTAGCTCATTACTCCGGACCCTGTCGAGGCCGCAGGACTTAGCAGAGAAGTATCTCAAGACTTTGAAAGACCGAATTGGGATAAAGACTGGAAGTGTCTTCTGCCAATCTGAGGAACAGGGAGGGAAATTCTCGATTTATCTTAATGGATATTCAGTGGGATCTGAGGGGTATCCCATTGAATTATGTTCTCCATGGGTTGAATACTTCGAGGCCCTGGATAGAGGGATCTCTAGGGACGAAGTTGAGACCAATCCTGTTTATCGTGATAATCGGGATAGTCTTTTGAAAATCTTTAGGGAATTAAAATTGGAACTTCTTATTCCGATGATATTTGAAAAAAAACTTCTTGGTCTTGTTTCTTTAGGTAAGAAAACATCTGGTGGAACGTACACTGCCGATGATTTCAGGATCCTTTCTAATCTCACGGAGCATCTGGCGCTCTCACTCAAAAATGGGATACTTTTTGAGCAGTCTATAAGAGCAAGAGACGAATACATGATTCTATACGATCGGTCTGAGAAGATGAACAAAGAGCTTATTGACATGGCTCAGCAAAAAAAGCAATTCGTGTCAAATATCTCTCATGAGCTTAGGACTCCTATTAGCACGATCCTTGGATATACGGAGTTGCTCCTGGACCCAGCGTTCAAAGGTGAGAGCGGGATTATTTTAGAGCGCATTGTAAACGGGGGTCGCAGCGTCTCTGAGCTCATGGACAGCCTCCTGGAGTTCTCTCGCACGGAATCAGGGACTATGTCCTTAAGACTTGAGGAGGTAGACGTTCGGGAGCTTTTTGGGACACTGGAAACTATGACGGTACGGCTTATCAAAGGTTATCCCATTCGAATGAGATGGCAGATCGATCCTTCACTAGCTGCCATTAAGACTGATCCAAAAAAATTACAGCAGATCCTGATACATCTTTTAACCAATGCGGTTAAATTTACGGAGAGAGGAGAGATTGCTCTAGAGATCAAGCCCTATGGGGAAAAATGCTATGATTTTGTGGAGATATCGGTATCCGACACTGGCATTGGGATTAGCAAATGTGATCAGGAGATTATCTTTGAGGAATTCCGCCAATTGGATGGATCTTCGACTCGGAAATTTGGAGGAACAGGACTGGGGCTGAGCCTTTGCAAGAAACTGGCTCAATCTCTAGGCGGGAGGATTGAGGTGCAAAGTGAGGTCGGACATGGAAGCACGTTTAGTCTTATACTTCCAGTCAAGTGACCTCTAGAGTCACCGGTCGCTCGATTAGAGGCGCCTTAGCATTCTGACTTTTGTTAGGGTATGCCGAAGGGGATGCTCTAAATGTCAGACGAAGGAACCGAGGCTAAGGGAGGCTCGGCCCGGTTATCAGAGTGCACCGACAATCCATGGTGTGGTTACGTTATTCGGGTTTTATGGGTGTGTTATTATGGTTTTGGTTTTACGCTTGCGGTGCGTCTGGCCAGTGTAATGAATCCTGTATGGGCGACCATACGATGTTGGGGTCTCACACTCCGCTCTTTGGTGTGCCAGAAGCGTAAAAGGCTCTCCATGGTCTGGATGTAGGCGAATCCGCCGTGCTCCTTCAAAGAATCCACCCAGCCTTTTATCTGTAGGACTGTAGGGAGGTAACTCAACAGGATCCCTCCGGGGCGTAAAACCTCCCAGGCCTTCTGGGTGACATGCCAGGGGTCCGGTAGGTCGAGAACGATGCGGTCCACGTCGACCTCGTCAAGATCGGTGATGATATCGCCAACCTTGAGGGTCCAGTTTGGTGCAGGTCCGTAAAAGGCTGCGATGTTATCTCGCGCCATCTGCGCAAATTCCGGGCGTATCTCGTAGGAGATTACACTCCCCTCCGATCCAACTGCCCGCAGCAAGGCCATGGTGAGTGCCCCTGGCCCGACCCCCGCCTCAATAACCTTGGCGCCGGGAAAGATGTCTGCCCATATAAGAATCAGGGCGATGTCTTTGGGATAAATGACCTGTGCCTTACGGGGCAATTGGGGGATGAGTTGAGCAAGGGTGGGTCGGACGACCACGAATGGCTCGTTCATTGACGAGCGTATGGTGCTTCCATCCTCTTGGCCGATGAGATCCTCCACAGCAATCCTACCACCACGGATGGAGATTTCCCTCCCCTTGTTCAGTCTACGAAGGTATTCCCTGTCCTTTCTGTCTAGCAGAATAATTGCTTCACCCTCTCGTAGCGGTCCTCTCGGCAACATTTGTGACAAAGTTTCTTTCACAGGAGAATGGGACGCAAATTAGAGGACTCAGGGGGAGAAGTCAAGCAAATCGCGAATTGGCATTTACCGACGGAAATGTTATCTCTTTTTAAGCCATGGCAGATTCGCAAAAACATACTCACGAGGAATGGCATAGCCCAAAGGGTAGGGCAATTCGGGAGCTCATCTTTGGCATGAACGATGGTCTGGTAACGACCGTTGGATTCCTGGCTGGGGTAACCGGTTCCATCTCTGACAGTCGCATTATTCTCCTGGCTGGACTGGCAGAGATTGTGGCCGGAGCGGTCTCCATGTCCATTGGGGGTTATCTGGCGACAAAATCCCAAAGGGAGTTTTTTCACTCTGAAATTGAGCGAGAAAAGTGGGAGATCGAGAAGATGCCGGAAAAAGAGGCCCAGGAGGTTCGCGAGATCTACCAGGAAATGGGCTTTAGTCGCGTGGAGCAGGACATGCTTGTAAAGAGAGTGACTTCTGATAAAGCCCTTTTGCTCCGGTTCATGAAGCGGGAGGAACTCGGCCTTTTCGATGAGCATCTCGATGACCCCCTCAAGGTGGCGCTCACAATGGGTCTTTCCTTTTTGGGAGGTTCTATTCCCCCCATCCTCCCTTATTTTTTTATTACGATGCCAAATTTTGCAATTTTGTATTCAATTCTTTTTTCTGTCCTTTTTCTTTTTTTTGCTGGCGTAGTGAAGACACGATTGACCAAGACCAATCCTTTTCGCTCTGGGATAGAAATGACCCTTCTTGGAGTTTTGGCTTCGGGAGTGGGCTATGGGATCGGATGGTTTATTGAGAAGGTTATTTGATGAGGTATCGCCTATAGCCTTTTAGATCCAGCTGCTTTATGACCTCTCGAAGATCCTGGGCACGTTTCAGGTCCCCAACCAATAGGGCATCTGGGGTGTCGATAACCATGGCGTCCTTCATCCCTAAGAGGACTACCAGGCGGTTTGCGGAATGAACCAGACAATCTCTGGAGTAGATGCCAAGCCAATTGCCGATGGCAGCATTTCCTTCACTGTCGTGAGGAAGCAGTTTGTAAAGAGAGGCCCAGCTTCCTATATCACTCCAGGTAAATTTTGCTTCCACGGTCGCAACCTGGCCTGTTGATCCGGCCTTTTCCAACACTGCGTGGTCGATCGATATGTTGGGCATTCTCCTATATTCCCTTTGCAGGATGACTCGAACCTTTGGATTAAGATTGCCAAGGCTCTTCCCGTTTAGCCCTTGCTTGATTCTCTGGAGACCGCGAAATATCCTCGGGGTAAAGCGCTCCAGCATTTCCAATATAGTAGAGACTCTCCAGACAAATATCCCGCTGTTCCATAGGGCTCCAGATTTCAAGCAGACCACGGCCTCTTTTAGTGTTGGTTTCTCCTTAAAGGCCTTGACCCGATAAGCAGATATGCCTGGAGGACCATTGATCGCTTTGCCCTTTAAGATATACCCGTAACCGGTTTCAGGATAACCTGGGTGAATCCCGATCGTTACGAGTGCGTCATGGGCTTCTGACAGGTGTGAGGCGGCCCTGAGCGTTCTTCGAAATAGACCAGGGTCAGAGATTGAGTGATCTGCAGGAAGAACCGTCATGATGGCATTTGGGTCCCGTGCAGTTAACTCGATTGCGGCAAGGCCTATGCATGGAGCAGTGTTGTTTCCTTTTGGCTCCAGGAGAAAGTTTGATTTGGGAAGCATGTGGAGCTCTTGGCGGACTGCCTTAAAATGGTCGCTGACCGTGACTACGAGGATATTCTCGAGATTGAAAATCGGTGTGATCCGATCCACGGTCTCCCGGATCAGACTTTTTCGGCTGAGGACCTTAAGGAGCTGTTTGGGCCGCTGACTACGGCTGAGGGGCCAGAAGCGTGTCCCTCGTCCTCCTGCCATAATGACTGCGTATCGTTGTACCTTCACTGTACTTTCCTGTTTGGGGAGATTCTTATAATACTATGGGAGAAAGGCTGACTTCACAAGAATATTCTCGTCGGACCACATTATGGGTGGTTCCGGATATAGAGGGTGAGACTCGACTGGACAGCTTTGTGCGACGCTGTTTGCCTCACCTCTCCCTGAGAGAGCTCCGCACCGTACTAGTGGAAGAGATGTTTCGTGTCAACGGGCAGACTGCAAAAAAAGGGGATGTGGTATTTGGCGGGGACATCATCACCTTCACTGGTCATCCGGATGTTTTGGCGCCGTATCCGCTACCGGAAGCTGGTCTGCAGGTACCGATTCACTACGAAGATGAATCCATCCTGATCTTAGACAAGCCTTCAGGGATGGCGACGCATGGATTTTCAGGAAGGGATAAAGGTACTCTGGCAAATTTCTTGGTAGCCATCCGCCCATCGCTCTGTGACGTGGGCAATAATCGATGGGAGCCAGGAATATTACATCGTTTGGATCAAGGTACATCGGGTCTGGTTGTGATTGCCAAAGACCAGAACACCTTCGATAGCCTGCGATCGCAGTTCCGGAGAGGATGTGTCCGAAAAATGTATTGGGCTTTAGTTTCAGGAAAGACAAGGGGCCAAGGGGAAATTACATACGCTCTTATCCATGACCCGGCGGACCGGAAAAGAATGAAGGTTGTTATGGGAAAAGAGGGTAAAGGGTGCCGGGCAAGAAAATGGAGGGCCATTACTCAATTCCGCACTGTGGCTCATGGCGGTGAGTTTAGTCTCCTTCGGGTTGAGATCAAAACCGGTGTAACCCATCAGATCCGTGCCCATTTACAATCTATTGGTTGTCCTGTTGTGGGAGATCCCCTTTACGGCAATGATCGGCCCGATCCATTTGGGCTTGGTAGACAGTTCCTGCACGCATATTATCTTGGATTTCGGCATCCTCAGACCGGGAAGGAGGTGGCCTTTGAGGGAGGTTTACCAGCAACTCTTAGGCGAGTACTACGTCGCTTACGAATTTGTCTCTAGGCAATTTTACCCTTAATGCCTTTCTTTTTAGCACATACTTTACAAAGGATAACCTGTTTCTTTAAGTCTTGGACGAGCCCCTCATCGAGGTTGTGGCAAACTCTTTTGCATTCGGCACAGATAAAGTAAACGCCTTCGATACTTTTGCTGATCTTTTCCCGATTGAGCATCTGGCCCTTGAGCTTTTCCAGCCGAATCCCTAGTAACTCCTCGTAGTGTTTTTTTACCTTCATCCGCCCCGCTTCATCACTGGGTAAGCCCTGATCTTCAGGATCGTCGTGGTAAGAACCTTTCGAGGAGCGGCTCTTTTTTCGCTTGTAAAGATGCCCTTTGGAGGCCTTTTTGGTCCTTGGCATGTCTTAAAACCTCAAGACGCAATAGGCAACGGTTTTAAACCAGCCTTTTTCGATAACAATGATAGGCAAGGTGTTCTATTTGGCGGCCAGAAGGCCAACCGCCCTTATAAAAGATCCCCTAGGAGTTGTCAATAGAAGAGGGTAATGATCTATGCCCAAGTGGTGTATAACCCATTAATTTTACAAAAGATTATGGACTACCCCATGCCTCAGTTGTGGCATATTGTATACCATTAGATGGTTAGCCCCGATCCGAAAAAATAATCGAGGGATTTCCGGTGTTGAGCGGCTTAGGACACCAGTTACCGGCATTTTGATCGTCGGTCTGCAACTACACTAAAGGTGAATTGCTGATTCATGCTTGAAACAGGTATTTGTCGCGGTCTGATGATCATCAGGGAAGATTTCTTTGACTGATTAATTTCGGATCGGGGTTAGTCACCCCAGAATTCTAATGCCCACTAACGAAGTTAT
>JACZXR010000595.1 GCA_022571535.1 Deltaproteobacteria bacterium
GCTGAAAAACTCCCCGTTTACCCTTCGCCAAGCTCAGGGCGAACGGGGGAGGCGTTGAAAACATTGCAAATTTTTCGTTCATGTGCGCTCGGCGAAGCATGAAAAATCGTTTTTCCGCACCCTGCTAGGCTTGTAGGAGGCTGCGTACCTGTGTTCGAGCAAACTCACCAGGGTGCTTGCAAGAATTTGAAACACTAAAAATCACCCACTCACTTAGGAGAAGAGCCTTTAAAATAGATTATTGGGTAACCCCGTGGCTTGCCACGGGCACAAAACCGATGGGGTTTCCAAAGGGGAGAAACGGTAGCTCTTCCCTTTGGTCGACCAGGGGGATCAAACCCTGTGGTTGATATAACTTGATTACGGGATCTATCAAAACTTCAGCGGGCTGCTCATAGGTCACTCCTCCATCGTCAAAAACAAACCCCCTTTTTGGTTGTTTTGAATCACGGTCTTTGTGTAAAATAGGTTTACCAAGAATGAAGCACCTTTGGTTTCTGCCGGCGCTGCTCGTGGCCGCCTTTTCCGTCGCCACGGCAGGGGAAAATAACCACGCGAGTTTGGACCGAGAGGTGTCGGTAACCATCTACAAGGCCCGGCATGAACTCTGGCTTTTCCGCGGGGACAAATTGACCAAGGTCTACCGGGTTTTCTTGGGAAGTTCTCCCGAGGGTGACAAAAGAGAGCGGGGAGACTACAAAACTCCGCAAGGTGACTATCGGGTAGTGGAGAAAAAAAACAACAGTAAATTCCATCGCTTTATCGCCATTGATTATCCCAACCTTAAGGACGCGGACCGAGCCTACGAAGAAGGCAGGATCACTGCTGCCCAATGGGTCGAGATCCTCAGGGCTGCAGAGACTGGATCCAAACCACCTTGGGACACATCGTTGGGAGGTTTCATAGGAATACACGGGATCGGAGACGATGAGGAGTTTAAATTGCGACTCATCGAAGATATGGACTGGACTAATGGTTGCGTAGCATTAACTAACCGAGATGTGGACGAGCTGTTCCGCCTGCTCCCCATCGGGACCGCCGTTCGCATACGTGAGTAAGCAGACTTGATCGGAAGAAGACGGGTACGGGTGAACCACATGCACGCCAAAGGAAGCCCAAAGTCCGGTGGAAGTCCGGCCCTATATTTTGCTCATTGCTCGTCGATTACAAATGCCGCTTTATTTGCTCTAACTCTATTTGCATTCACTTTCAGAACTGCATCGAGATTGACATTTCTTAGTTGGCAGACACTGGACAGCCGCCGTTAGAGTCTACACGGCATCTAGCCAGGATCCCATTTTTTGGTTAGTCTTGGAGCTAACCTAGAGAGACAACCTCTATGTCTAAAACCGCTGGCATTGTCATTATTGGAAATGAAGTTCTATCCGGAAAGACGCAGGACATGAATTCCTATTTCCTTTGCAGGGAACTGCGTACCCTGGGAGTAGAGGTCCAGCGAATCTTGGTGATCCCCGATGAGATCCAATTAATCGGTAAGGAGATCGTCCCCTTCTCACGACAATGGGATTTAGTTTTCACTACCGGTGGAGTGGGCCCCACTCATGACGATGTGACCATGGCAGGAATCGCGCACGGTTTTGGGGTAAAACTCATTCGTCACTACGATCTGGAGAGGCGCTTGCACGAGCGCCATGGAGAGAATATCAATCAGGCCAGACTAAAAATGGCAGAGGTACCCGAAGGAGCAGAGCTTATAGGAGAGGGTTCTTTATATGCCCCTGTAGTCAGGTTCCATAACGTCTACATCTTTCCCGGTATCCCTAAGATCCTGCACGAGCGATTTCACGTTATCAAAGAGCGCTTCCGGGACACACCATTCTTTCTAAAGATAGTCTACGTCAAGGAGGGGGAAGGTGTCATCGCCTCGACGCTCAACAATCTCCTGGTAAGCTTTCCCAACCTGCTCCTCGGGTCCTATCCTGTCCTTGGCGATCCGAGTTTCAAAGTTAAGGTAACCCTAGAATCTAAGGACGAGAACTACTTAGACCAAGCCTTAAAAAAACTCCTTGATACCCTGCCGCGTGGGGCCATCCACCAAATCGAGAGAAAGTGAGCGGATGGCACAAGAGAAATCTTGGGGAGACTTCCCTCCTTACAGAAAGGCCTCCCTTTCTGCCTTTCCCGGATTGATCTCTGTCCTCGGGCCAGGAGTGATCTTTATGGCGCTTGCCC
>JACZXR010000596.1 GCA_022571535.1 Deltaproteobacteria bacterium
GAGAAATTCTTGACGTCAATCCTAGGGCGTGTGTGATGCTAGGGTATTCGCGCGAGGAGTTGTTATCCACGCCCATCACTGCCATACATCCGAAAGAGATGCCTCAGCTGTTGGCCTTTGCACAGTCGGTCTTTGATAAAGGGTACGGGTGGACTAATGAACTCACCTGCATGACCAAGTCAGACGACACCATACCAGCTGAGATCTCCGCATCCGTTATCGATATTGCAGGCAGAACTTGCTTGATCGCTATGATCCGTGACATCACAGGGCGTAAGCGGGCGGAGGATGCGCTGAGGCATTACTCGGATAATCTGGAGCGACTTGTAGAGGAGCGCACCGCCCAACTCCGCCAGGCCGAGGAAAGACAACGCGTCCTACTTGAGATCAATAACGCCATTATCGCCAACCTCGATCGGGAATCCCTTTTTAAGGCAGTTACCCAGGCCCTGCGCAAGTCTCTCAGCTTCGATCGTGCCAGCCTCACACTACACGATCCGATGAGGGACATTCTAAGAGTTTATGCCCTGACAGGTATTTCACCGGCGAGACGGGTCCTTCCTGTTGGGGCAGAAATTCCGCGGGAGGGGAGCAGAGTCGGGAGGGTACTAGAACAGAAGCGGGTTCTCAGAATCCGCGATTTAAAGGAAGAGCATGGCTTACTCCCTGAGGATCACCTGCTAGAGGAGGGGATCCGCTCGGTAATTGTGATCCCACTGATGGCTAAGGGGACGGCCATCGGAACCTTGAACATCGGGAGTCAAGAACCCGATCGGTATTCCGAAGATGATGCCAAATTTCTCCAGGAAGTTGTGAAGCAGATCGCTCTGGCTGTGGAGAACATGCAGGCCTACGAGGAGATAGCCCAGCTCAAAGCTCGGCTTGAACAGGAAAACCTATACCTCCAGGAGGAAATCAAGACCCTGCATAACTTCGAAGAGATCATCGGGCAAGGACAGGCCATTAAAAGAACGTTAAAGGCCGTGGAGACGGTCGCTCCCACCGATGCCGGCGTACTGATCCTCGGTGAGACCGGAACGGGGAAGGAGCTGATTGCCCGTGCTGTGCATAACCTGAGCCCGAGGAAGGACAAGGCGCTAGTGAAGGTGAACTGCGCGTCCCTACCGTCCGGCCTTATCGAGAGTGAACTGTTTGGCCATGAGAAGGGGGCCTTCACGGGAGCCCTCGCACGGAAGATCGGTCGATTCGAGCTGGCCAATGGCGGGACCATCTTTTTGGACGAGATCGGCGACCTGCCGCTGGATCTACAATCGAAGCTCCTGCGGGTCCTTCAAGAGGGTGAGTTCGAGCGAGTGGGAGGGTCCAACTCCATCAAAGTGGACGTCAGGGTTATTGCCGCTACGAACCGGGACCTGGACCTAGCCGTGGAAGAGGGCAGGTTCCGCCAGGATCTCTTTTACCGACTGAACGTCTTTCCCCTTCATCTCCCAGCCCTTCGGGAGCGGAGGGACGATATACCTATCCTAGTCAGGTATTTTGCCATGAAGTATGGGGCGAAATTTGGAAAAAAAATCGAGACAATTCCCCAAAAGGTATTAGATTCTTTGCAAGCTTATTCCTGGCCCGGCAATATCAGGGAGCTAGAAAACATCATTGAGAGGGCCGTCATCATAAGTAAAGGATCTAAACTCGATCTCGGCGAGTGGCTTCCGAAACTTGGCGTCAGCCCTCATGGTACGCGTGTCCCGACCCTTGAAGAACTCGAGAGGAAACACATCATGGAAGTGTTGAAGATGACAGGTTGGCAGGTGAGCGGTGAGAGAGGGGTGGCAAAGCTTCTGAACGTAAAACCAACTACCTTGGAAGCGAGGATGAAAAAGCTCAGCATCCAACGCAGGTCGTAAGTCCCCATTATTCCGTAAAACTCCCAATATATTAGGAATTCCCACCTTCTCTCCACAGTTCGTCAATAACATTTTCAATATAATTAATTTCAATATAATTAGTCATTTAGAACATCCTCCAAATGGCTTTTTCTTTTTTGGCACGAAACTTGAATTAAAGTGCGGTGAACTTTAAACAAAAGGAGAGTCAAGTTATGAAAAATATAAAATTGATCTTCGGTTTGGTTCTGGTAACAGGGCTAATAAGTTGTTCCGGGAGACTGGTAAGATCGGACTACGATCGCGAAATTAATTTCGCCAGGTTAAAGACTTTTGATTGGAAATCT
>JACZXR010000597.1 GCA_022571535.1 Deltaproteobacteria bacterium
ACGATGTTGACATTGCTGAAGAAAGCATCCGGGAACTAGTTAAGGCCAGTAGTATTGGTGATGCATGCAAATTGGCGGAAGAACACTACACCCTTAATCTGGCCGAAGCCATGAAACGTATCGATCACATTAAACAGGAGATAACGAAAGGGTAGATCATTTTTCTGTTCTTCCGTGTTCCGGCAAATTGTCCACGAAATGACTTTGTGGGCACGACCGAGAGATTGACAGCATTGGGATGTGCCCCTACACTCGCTCCTGTCAAAGGTTGATGCCTAGTTCGTGCGCGACCAGAAAGGAGTATTCATGAGTAATCCTAGGGCAGAATATAGCCCCATTATTTACCGCAAACCTCTTAAGCTGCCAGGAAATGCTCGGGTAGCCGTATGGCCCATCATAAACGTAGAGGAGTGGGACATTAACTCACCCATGGCTCGCACCGCCCTACCTGCCCCACAGGGGGTCACAGTAATCCCTGACATTGCCAACTTTAGCTGGTTCGACTACGGTCTGAGGGTCGGGTTCTGGCGGCTGAAACAGGTCCTCGACAAGCACCAAGTGAAGGCAACGGTAAGCCTCAACGCCTCCGTCTGTAAGTCTTACCCAGCCATAGTGGAGGAGAGCATCAGGAGCGGATGGGAGATCATTGGCCACGGCTTGATCCAGAGGACTTTGAACCTCGAAAAAGATGAACGGGACGTGATAAGGAGAACTATTCAGCTAATTAAAGAGACTACGGGTAAGGCACCCAGGGGTTGGATGGGACCGGGGCTGGCTGAGACTTTCGACACTCCCGACATTCTGGCCGAGGAGGGAATCGAGTATGTGTGCGATTGGGTCAACGACGACCAGCCTTACCCCATGAAGGTGAGGAAAGGCAGCCTGATTTCCCTGCCTTACACGATAGAGATCAATGATATACCCATGTACCTGATACAGAACCACTCTTCCTCGGAGATATTCGAGCGGTCGCGAGACCAGTTCGATACCCTATACGAAGAAGGCGCTGAAAGCGCTAGGATAATGGCAATTTCCACCCATCCCTACATCACAGGCGTACCCCACCGTATCCGCTACTACAACCAAATCTTCCAGTACATCAAGCGGCACGAAGGTGTGCTCTTCATGACCGGCAGCGAAATCCTTGACTGGTATAAGGAGGTGACGTCACCCGACAACCCGTGAGGTATTTTTCTCCCCAGGGTCGGGCTTTGCAATCTAAACAATCTTTTCCTGCACTCAAAAAAAACAAAAAGCACCGGCGGCCTGTTGCCTCGTCCCGGTGCCCAATGACTGCTGGGTCGCCTCTACCTAATTATATGTAAATGCCTGGATATACAGATTGTTCTATAACCCCTTAATTGGCCGGCAGTTTATTCCCAACGGGGCGGACATGTCAATTCCAGTACTAATGCTGTCTTAGCATTGAGTTTTTGATATCAAAATTACCGGTCTAAGCGCTAAATGTGGCCGGTTTTCACCACATTTTGATTTAGTATCAGCTAGTTGCCTTGGTTCGACCCGGCGCGCGGCAACGCCAAAAGAGGAGGTTTAAACCCAGACCCGTGAGCGCCCCAAATTAGCGCGGGCTCGCCCGACCAGGGAGTGCCAGCAATATTAATGCAAGCAGGCCTATCGCGACGAAAAAGTGTCTCATGCTCTCGGCTCCGATTTTTGCTTAACGCTATTGCACCTATCGGGATACGTCAACAAAACAGCGACCAACTTAACTTGACAAGTAGCCTTTGTTTGCATACGCTCTGAGACAAATACTCACCCGGATCAGCTAAATACCTCCATTTATCTTTTCGTTTTTCGATTAGAGTGGGGCTCATAGGAAGGAAGAGCCTATGGCGAAGAACGGTTTCAGAGTGCTCGACAGCGATATGCATATCATGGAGCCTCCCGACCTATGGGAGCGCTACATCGCCCCGGAGTTCCGGTCCATCGCGCCCCGCGGCAGGACATCCGATAACGTGCGCGACCTGGGCCTGATTTTCCCGGACGGTGAACCCAATGGCAGAACAACAAGCGGGGATCCGCATAGGGGTCACAACTACGCACGGAACCAGAAGCTCTACCGAAACCACGCTCGACGTGGGTGGGGACCCGATGTCCAGCTCGAGGCGATGGACGTGGAAGGGATTGACGTCGCGGTGCTCTTCCCCAGCCGCGGGTTGAACGGGCTC
>JACZXR010000084.1 GCA_022571535.1 Deltaproteobacteria bacterium
AGTTTTAGCCGCTCTGGGTCTGTATATCCCAAAGCATCATCTATAATGAGGGAAGCCCCACCGTCCTTTGAGACGGTCATCGCACATGCCAAACGAGATATCAGAGAGATCTGTTCTTTGGTGCCTCCGCTCAAGGACTCAAACGGGACATTGGAACCATCCATCGCTCGACTGGCAACCGATAGGTCCTCGGTTACCTCAACCTCAAAGGAGTTGTTAAACACCAGGCGTCCGAGCCTCTCGATTTTCTCTTTGAGGGGAGCGACATAGGCACGACGCACCTTATCACGTTCCTCTTTCATGGTACCATACAGCAGCTTGGCCGCTTGAGCCCTCCGGATCATCGCTGCGTTTTCTTGCCTTATGTGATCGAGATGACTCTGGGCTGCATAGAGCTTCTCATGCAAACCCTCTTCGCCGAAGACCTTGAGGCGAGTCCGTACTTCTGTATTTTCTTTCTGCGCCGCTTCACGCTTTTTCTCTACCGTTCCCAAAGAACCCTTCGCCGTTTCCGCCAGAGCTTTTACTCGATCAGGTTCCTTGTCGCGGAGATCTGTCTCGGCAGACTTTACGTTCTCCTCTTCTGTATGGACAAGCCTGGTGAATTTCGAATGCTCCGATTCGAGGTCGTCATCGGAGGTGATCTTCCGGGATCGCGCAAGCTCGTCCTCAGCACGGTTTAGTTCTTCAGCCTTGAGGTCAAGTTCCACCCTCACTTTCTGGTGTCGTTCCCTCAGTCCATCGCGCACCTTGCGGGTCGCATCCAGTTCCGTTCTGGCTTCCTCCCATGCCTTATTGGCCTCTTCAAGATCGCCCTCTGCACTTCGTAGTTCCTTCTTCGCAGCTTCCAGATTTTCAGGAAGCTTGGGTTCCGGTATCCGGGCTGCTGGATAAGCAGGGACACCTTTTCCCAGTCCTATGACTTTTCTTTCCAACTCCTCATGTGTCAGGTCGCGAAGATTTTCTTTCTCGATTTCCTTCTGCCTTGCTCTAGACTGCTGCGCTTCTCGTCGCGCATCATAGGATTGCCTTGCCTCATCCGCATTGCTCACTCCGGCATCATTGCATTCGGCATCGAGCTTCTGTTTTGCCTCTTCGACCGTTTTTGAAAGTTCCGATGAACTGGACCCGGCTGTTATCTCCATTTGCAAAGACCCGGGAATTGTCACACGGACCCGATCAGAAACGGACAAACTGAGCTCCTCGTCTTTTGAGATTGTGGTTTGCTCGCCATCAATCTGGAAGTCGAAATTGGCCAGCCCTCTCAGCAGAACATTCGGCGCACCCGTCTCCAACTTCGCCTGAGCTGTAATGAGCGAGCGTTCAGCCTTCTGAATTGTTTTCAAAGTATCTTCGTCTACGCGGCTCGAAGCCAACAACTCATCAGCCAGGGCTGCCCCTTCCCGGGCACGATCTATGCGGTCTTTACGTTCCTTCAGTTGCTCCAGATGTAGCTTATTGTTGAAGTAGTCAAAATCCGCACGGCGGAGATTAAGAAGTGATTCGGCCTCTTTGCGCCCGGCCTCAGCTTGGGTCGCATCCGATTGGGCCTTCTCCAGATCGTTCTCCGCCTTCTTGACCGATGCGGTTGATGAGGTACTGGATTCGTCGAGTTCCGCGTGTGCCTTTCTGGCTTTGGAGACCGCATCGATGAGGTCTTGGCGCACTTCCTTGTCGCGCTTCGCGGCCTGTTCGGATTTTTGTGCCGACTCCAACTTAAGGTGGGCTGTTTCCAGAGCAGTTTCCAACCCCTTGATTTTATCGAGAGACTTTGTGTATTCGGATACATCCCCCCGGAGGTCCTGTTCTTGTTTCTTCAAACGTTCCAGTTCCTGGCCAAGCTCAGCAGCGCGAACGATATCCTTTTCCAGGCCCTGGATCTGCTTTTCCAGTGAAGCAACCTCAGTCTCTGTATCCTCCTGGGCTTTATGGGCCTCCTGCAATTCCTTTTTTTCGCTGCCCCGCTCCGTGAAATAGCGCCCATACTCCTCCCGAACCTTATCGAAGAGACTTTCCTCTCGGGGATCTGCCCGGTGACTACCAGCAGCAATATCGAGCGCAGCCGACAATGATGCCTGCTTTGATAAATCGGCCTGCTGGACCGCTTCACCTTGCTGAATGCAGAGTGCTTTCCACAGGTCTATGTCAATGGTTTCGCGCAAGATTTCCTCGGCACGTTCATGAGCTTCTCGCCCGGTATGGTTTTCCGGTTTGGGACTTGTGATCGTAAGGGTAGTCTCCGGTTTCTTGTGAAACCTCTTGAAGTATGTAAAAGCGTAGGGACCGCTTTCCGCCTCCAGCTCAATCTCCGGACCTACGTCTCGCGTTACAGGCTTAATGGCTTTGATCTCACTGTGCTTGCTCGAGTCGAGGTAATCGAAAAGAAGCCTGATTGCTTCACTGAGGCTGGTTTTTCCGGCTTCATTCGGCCCTTCCACGATGGTTATTCCTTTGGGGCCGAATCGCACCTCGGACTCATCAATTCCCCGGTAATTGGCCAGGCGGAGGCGGAGAAGTCTCATCGTTCCTTCCCTGCAAGCCTGACGAGGAGAGCAAGTGCATCGCGTGAAGTGATCGAATCGGGTCCTGATTCCTCAACATTGGACCGCAACCGTTCAACGGTACAACTGGCAAAGCCTGAAAAACCAAGATCCATGAAATCGGCGTCCTCCGGAATGACGACGAGATTGTCCCTACGCGTTTCAACCGCGCCCAGAATCTCCTGAACATGGGAAAGAAGTTCTTCAAGCTCGCCATGGAACGATAGCGAGAGTGAGCCGACAAGGCGCAATTTGACAACGGTTCGTTCTTTATCTTCAAGATTCTCAAGCCAGCCGCGAAGCGCCTCGATGTCTTCCTTTGTATTGAGGTCTACCTGTTCACGCTCGATGAACTTCCATCTTCCGACATTCACCTCTTTCGTGGTTACACCCTCTTCGTTGATTGTGGCGACCAGGGCAAAGCCGGGCTTCACTTCGTTGTAGTCCGTTGGTTCGGGAGTGCCGGCGTACCATATACGGCCGCTGTCACCGACCCCAGTGAGAGAGTGTCGATCTCCGAGAGCCAGGTAATGAATCTTGTTCTGTGATATCGCGTTCTCAGCTGCATGAAGGGAAATAAGCGCTGGATCATCGGGATTTGGAGAGAGGTTGTCCACCATCCCATGGGCAACACAAACACGCAGCGTATCGACAATGGGTTCAAGTTTTCCGGTCGTCAAAGCAACCAGATCTTGCAGGGGACGTTTCGATGTCCAGGGTATCCCTACAATCTCAACACCCTCGTCAACACGAATGGGAGTCGTGTCCTCAATCACATGGACGTGAGCCGGTTTCCGCTCCAGGAAGGTCGTGCTGCGGTAAACGGATGCCGCGTTGAGCGGGTCATGGTTGCCGGGGAGCAGGTATACAGGAACCGGCACATCCTTCAAAGCCTCGAGGGCACGCGAGACGGTCTTTCGGTCAACCAGGTTGGACTCGAATACATCCCCGCAGACCACCATAAACCGGCAATCTTCTTCTTTGGCAATGCGCCCAAGTTCACGGATGGCATCAAATCGGGATTGGGCGAATCTCTCCTGAACCCCTTCAGAGAAGAAGTGCCGGGTCATTCCCAACTGCCAGTCACCGGTGTGGAGGAAACGCGTCACGAAGATCTTTCTCCTGTCGTTTCAACCCGCACACGATCAACCAGTCCAAGGTCGCCCAGAATCTGCTTCAAATCCGCTTGGAAACTCTGAGCAGCGCAACGCTTTGTCGCATAGATTGCCTAGAGAGAGGGCCTGGAGGCGTAGTTGTATCTGTGTTTTTAGTTCCATTTCTTATCCTGCTTTATTCCTGCATAGACTTCAGCAAATGTTTACCCGCATCGGTCAGAAGGATTATAGCCATTTATGATACCATTAAAAGGCTCATGATCCCATTTTCTCCCAGATGGCGTCTCTGCCGGATTTGACGCATTCCACCTCGTCTTTCTCACTGAGTCGGGCAAGCACCCGCTTGATGGTCGGACGGCTCACATTCGGGCAGGCTTGTGCCAGATCGGTATAACGGAACCTTTCGGGTAGTTTTCGAATGGCTGCGAGAACCAATTCTGTCTTAGCGCCGTGGGCATTCGTCAGTTCGCCGGTTCGACGCTCGAGCTCCTGGTAACCGGCAAGAAGCATCACGCCCAGAAAGTATTCCCACCATGGCAACAAAGTGTGCTTACCCTCATGCCGCCCCTGAGAGGATTTGTAGAGCGCATCGTAGTAACCCTCACGCTGGTTTTCGATCAGATGCTCCAGACTGATGTACCGTCCAACTTCGAAACCTGCTTGATAGAGAAAAAGCAGCGTCAGCAGCCGCGCCATCCGTTCTTTTACGTCCTGGAGCGCTGAAGTCTTCCCAGCACTCGCAGGAGCAACAACGAGTAAGAGCATGTGATAGAGCTCAGCGGCCTGCTTGATCTTTTGCATGATCTGATCACAGAGGGGTTCCACCATCACTCTTCTCCATTATCCTTGGCCTCGTCGGCTTCACCGGACTTCACCCATTTGTCGACCTCTTCTTTCCGAAACTTCCAGAGGCGACCGATCTTGTGTCCAGGCATATTTCTTTCACTTATCCATCTATAAACGGTATCCCGCTTGAGGCCGAGATAAGCTGCAATATCGTCTACTGAGAGCCACCTGTCTGTGTGCGTCCACGCACAGGCAGATCGATATTCCATCATTTGTCTCCACTCACGCCTTTCGTCATAGGTTGTCTCGCAGCGGATTCGTACTATCGGTTCATTGTTAGGTTTGCCATGGACCTGACTTACGGGTCTTTCATCCAGACAAACCGGAATAATCAAGGATAAAATATATCAGACGAAGGCCTATTCTCAAGCACAATTTCCGATTGTATTATGGGTTTTTACCGACTTAGACCGATTGACTCGGTGACGGCCAACTGGAATTGCTGGTTGGGGATATCCAGCTTTCAAGAAGCCGATCACCAATATAGAGCCATGCCAGAACGATGCTCTCGCTGGCGTGAACCGGCACAAGCACACGGCTGTAAAGGCTCCGCTCACCGGGATGGAAACCCTCCGGGCGGTCTACCTGCTGTGCCGCTGCGCACCACGGCAGACAAGTGGCAGGCTGGCGGGAGTCGGGGTCGGCAAGGGTCACCGAAGAATGGGTTGCGTCTTTTACCTTGTACAGGTCGCCCGTTATGTGGAACCTGTTACCGGCTGGAGGATGCCTCTTTACGGAGCGCGTCGTGGAGCAACTGCTTGATATAAGTTTGATACTTGGGGACTCGTTTGCGACGTGCAAGTTTGCGAGCAAGTTCAAGGTCACTAACAGCCAACCGGATGCTCACTTGTTTGGTAGGTGGTTCGAGGACGTAAGGTCGTTTCAATTTCCCACGATAATCCTGACTTTCGTCCAGGAACTCCGAACTAATCTGCTCCAGTATGCAATTCGGGCAGAACCATTTCTCTTGGTTATCGCGATACATTTCGCTGCCACATTTCCGACACTTCTTTAGCCTTTTCATCTCCCTTTCATCTCCCTATGCCAGAGCAATATTTGTCTTCTATTCGACGGCCAACCCGTAATGACATGATAATGGTCACTACTGACACGAATAAATACGACCGTTATGAAACGTCCTGTTGATGTTCTCCCAACCGCTTTCAATACTTGTCTTTCTTGGCCAATGACAACCAGTGGCCTTGAGAATAATTCCTCAAACTCCGCTTCCGTAATATTCGCATGGTGGATCTTGTAGTGAGCCTTCCTGGCTTTCTTATCATGGGCGAAGGTGACCCTCATAGTGTAATGATTTGTATATACAACGAATCAAGGCTGACTACAAGGTTGCCCGAAAAATTGGAGCAGTTCTCGTGGTGTATCCTAGGGGTCGGGCCTGGCATTCGACATTCGTTTCTGCAGTAATATTTCCGTGGTCTCATACGACGAGCTTGCGTGATCCTCGACAAAACAAAAGGGCCCGGCGGCCTGGTTAGTCTATCCGGTGCCCTTGTAAAAGTGCGGGTGTTACCCACTTTTCAGGCAGCCCCTTATCGGCTTTCGTAAGATCTTGAAAGGCCGAAACCCAACCAAGGGATAAAGGCGAAAGACGAAGAGCGAAAGGAGAAAGTAAACCACCTATGAGCCTTCATTTCTCTGCCTTTGGTCTTCTGAGCGATGGTGACAACTATCGCGATTAACTCCTTCGCGTCTTCGTAAAGGGTAAAAGCAGAAGGTGATCTGTCCTCGGTTCAGAAAGATGGAACGCTCAATTCGTTAAACTGGAACAATGGATTATTAGGTAACCCCGCGGCTTGCCCCGGGCACATAACGTGAGGTGTGCTAGATCAGCCCCGCAATCGCGTTAGCAACCTCAGCGGTTTTGGACTTACCGCCCAGGTCGGGGGTCAGCGTCTTCCCCTCCGCCACTATGGTCTCGATCGCTTTGACGATTGCACGAGCCGCGTCCGGGTGGCCGAGGTGGTCGAGCATCATGGCGCCTGACCAGATCTGCCCGATCGGGTTTGCGATGCCGCGCCCGGCTATGTCGGGGGCAGAGCCGTGTACCGGCTCAAACATTGATGGGTAGTCCTTTTCCGGATTGATGTCACCGCCCGGAGCGAGACCTATCGAACCGGCGATCGCCGGGCCGAGGTCGGATAGGATGTCGCCGAACAGGTTACTCGCCACGACCACGTCGAACCAGTCGGGGTGCTGCACGAATTGGGCGGTCAGGATGTCGATGTGGTACTGGTCGGTCCTGATCTTCGGATAGTTCTTGGCCATGGCGGCGAAACGCTCGTCCCAGTATGGCATGCTGTGAATGATGCCATTCGACTTGGTCGCCGAGGTCACATGGCGCTCTGGTCGGGTCATGGCAAGATCGAAGGCGTATTGTAGGACACGGTCGCAACCGCGGCGCGTGAACACGGACTGCTGCACAACCAGCTCATCGGCGGTGCCGTCATAGAGGCGGCCGCCGATCTCGGAATATTCACCCTCGTTGTTCTCGCGCACGATCAGGAGGTCTATATCTTCAGGCGCGCGTCCGGCGAGCGGCGATCTCACCCCTTTCAACAGCCGTACCGGCCGCAGGTTAATGTACTGGCGAAAGGTTCGCCTGATCGGAATAAGCAGGCCCCACAGCGAGATGTGATCGGGTACACCGGGGAGGCCGACGGCGCCGAGGAAGATAGCCTCGAAGCCCCTGAGCCGGTCGAGCCCGTCCTCGGGCATCATGCGCCCGGTCTTTGCATAAGTCTCACAGCTCCAGTCGAAGCTAGACCAAGTGAAATCAAAGCCGAAGCGGCGGCCGGCAACCTCGAGGACACGAATACCCTCGGGCACGACCTCCTTGCCGATGCCGTCACCTGGAATTACCGCAATGCGATGCGTCATGCTATTTCTCCTTGGGCGAGGAGTACCTCCGAAAGTCGTGGATGATAGCAGAGAGCAATAAGAGCGGCAACGATAAGTGAACTCTATTTCAAATAGTGTGGCTTATAAGGGAGCCGAGGGGGCCTGCCCCTCAGCGGGAGCCAAGGGGTCTCTATTTATCCGCTTCATAGTACCAAACCTAATGCCGAAACTGAGCTGCTGTAAGGCTTACCTGCCCTGCTAAACTGGCAGCTCCAGTGACATGTTATGGTATTAGTCTACCACGAAGTACACGAAGATCACGAAGAATTTCATAATCTAATTATATTAACCACAGGGTTTCAAATCCCGTGGTCGACCAAAGGGAAGAGCTACCGCTTCTCCCCCCTGTGGAGTAATGGACCGCGACTCCACGGGGGAAACCTCATCGGTAAAGTGTCCGCGGCAAGCCACGGGATAATAATCAAATTATTCTTTGTGTCCTTCGTGCTCTTCGTGGTGATATTTCTCTTTGACCGAGAGCTCGACAATTCCCCCTGGATTAGACTGGGTGATTACCGTATAAATGGATTATAGCCCTTTGATATATTCATGAGTGAATCGTGGTCAGGAACTCGGGCAAGAAATCAACAAGGATCATCGGCGTTATCTCAGATACCCACGGGCTGGTCCGACCCGAGGCGCTACGGGCCCTCAAGGGGGCAGACCTTCTGATACATGCCGGGGATATAGGAAGGCCCGAGGTGATCGAAGCACTGAGGTCGATCAGTTCGGTCGTCACCG
>JACZXR010000598.1 GCA_022571535.1 Deltaproteobacteria bacterium
GAGTTATCGCCGACGACGGCCCGGATTGAGCGGTTCGGCCGATAAAAAGTGTCATAAAAATTGGCCAGGCTTCTCCGATCAATGTTCTGGACCGAATCCTCCGCCCCCTCTACTGGGCGCCCGTAAGGGCCTTGGGGAAAGAGGGCCGACCTGAAATTTTCCCGGGCGATCGCTCTGGGATTTTCTTTCTTGGCCTTGATTGATGCCAGGACCGATTTTTTTTGTCTTTCGACTTCTTCCGAGGGAAAGACCGAATCGGTCAATATCTCTGCCAACAGTTGAAGTCCGGTATCGAGATCCTTTTTAAGGATATTCAGGCTTATACTTGCCAGCTCTCTGCTCCCCCTTGTTGTCAGCGAGGCTCCAATAAAGTCCATGGTTTCACTGATTTCCAGGGCGGTCCTTTTGCTCGTCCCGTAAGTTAGAAGGCGTGCGGTGAGGCCTGCAAGCCCTTCATGTCCCTCTGGGTCGTAACGCGAGCCGGCCTTGATGAGCAGGTGAAACGTAACTATGGGGAGAGCCCTTTGCTCTGAGGTCAGTAGAACGAGTCCGTTTTCAAGTAGTGACCTCCCGGGTGAAAGGCTTGCCGCTGGAAGCGAGGGTTCCCCAATTCCCAAAAGGAGCAATAAGCAGATGATGAAGATAAATTTTCTCACTTGTTGCCTGCTTGGGTGGGAATGAGAACGCCAACGGTGCGCCGGTCGGGATCGAGGTATTTTTTTGCCACCCTCAAAAGTTCAGCAGCCGTGAGCTTCCTTATTCCTGCCAAGTAACGATCCTTAAGCCGCCATCGGGCTGCAATCTCATACCGGCCTATTCTCATGGCCTGACCAAAAATGGAATCCTGGCTAAAAATAAAGGAAGACTCAACCTGGTTTTTTGCCTTCTGGAGTTCTCTCTCGGTGACGGGTTCGGATCTGATCTGTTCAAGCAGGTTATCGATAGCGCGTTCCATCTCGGTGGAGTCCTTTCTGGGCATTGCCTGAGCTGATATTGAAAAGATCGGTGGATCCACTGACAGTCTGCTGTAGTCTGCGTCCACTTTCCGGGCCAAACGCCGGCGGTACACGAGATCCTGATGGAGTCGGGAGCTACGCCCGCTGGCAAGAATCACTGTTAGGAGATCAAGGGCAAAGCTATCCGGACTGCTGAGGTTGGGGACGTGATAATAGATCAGCAGAAGCGGTAGCTCCGCCTCTTTTTTAAGGTTGACCCTTCTTTCACCCCTCTGGGGTACCTCTTTAATTTTTACTTTTGGGATGTCGGAGCCACGGGGAATTTTGCCAAAGGCGGTCTTGATTTTGGTCAAGATCTCCTTCGATGAAAAATCTCCCACGACAACCAAAAAGGCGTTGTTGGGGGCATAATAGGTTCGGTAGTGTCTTTTCAGGTCTTCACGGGTCATGTTTTTTATATCTCCCATCCAGCCGATGACCGGACGGCGGTAGGGATGAACGGTGTATGCCACGGCGCTGGTGATCTCGTCCAGGGAGGAGGCAGGATTGTCCTCGGTTCGCAGCCTTCGTTCCTCCAATACGACTTTTTTCTCGGCGTCAAAATAGTTGCCGTCCAGAAGGGCGTTGGCCATCCGGTCTGCCTCCAGCTCAATGGCGACACCGATTTTTTCCCGGCTCATGGTGGCGAAGTAAACCGTGGCATCTTGCATGGTAAAGGCATTGGAGCGCCCGCCGTTTTTCGCGATGATTCGCATGTGTTCTTCTGGACCAACGTCAGGTGTTCCTTTGAACATCATGTGTTCCAGGAAGTGAGAGAGGCCGCTCTTGCCGTCCTGTTCGTTTCTTGACCCCACGCGGTACCAGACCTGAAAGGTGACGGCAGGGCTCTTGTGGTTTTCCAAGAGTAAAACCTTTAGTCCATTGTCCAGCATGACCTCCTGGACTTTTGAAGGCTGGGCTTGGGTAGTTTGCAGAGATAAGAATTGAAGGGCAATAGTTAAGCAGAGGACAAGCCAGTGCATAGTTGTTCTGAGATAAAGGAAGATTGGCAGAATTGCAAGGGAAAGAATTCATAAGATCGAGTGACAATTGAAATTGATTCAATGTAAACCCCGCCTCTTGAGGCGGGCACAAAGCCGATGGGGTTTCCAAAGGGGAGAAGCGGCAGCTCTCCCCTTTGGTCGAACACGGGGATTCAAACCCCGTGTTCGATATAACTTGA
>JACZXR010000599.1 GCA_022571535.1 Deltaproteobacteria bacterium
GCGCTTGAGAGAACTCTCGTTCAGGAACTCGGCAAATTGCCACCGTAACTTCGGGAGAAGGTGGGCCCTCATTAGGTGAAATTCCTCGCGAATGGAGCCGAAGGGGGTTGCAGAGAATAGATCCAGGCGACTGTTTACTAAAAACACAGGACTCTGCAAAGTCGTCAAGACGACGTATAGGGTCTGACGCCTGCCCGGTGCTGGAAGGTTAAAGGGAGAGGTTAGCTCCTTCGGGAGCGAAGCTCTGAACTGAAGCCCCAGTGAACGGCGGCCGTAACTATAACGGTCCTAAGGTAGCGAAATTCCTTGTCGGGTAAGTTCCGACCTGCACGAATGGCGTAACGATCTGGGCGCTGTCTTGACGAGAGACTCAGCGAATTTGTAGTACCGGTGAAGATGCCGGTTGCCCGCGACAAGACGGAAAGACCCCGTGCACCTTTACTATAACTTAACCTTGGTGTCCGGTGCGTGATGTGCAGGATAGGTGGGAGGCTTTGAAGCTGGGTCGTCAGATTCGGTGGAGCCACCCGTGAGATACCACCCTTCTTGTATTGAGCATCTAACTTTGCTCCCTGAATCGGGAGGAAGAACAGGGTTAGGCGGGTAGTTTGACTGGGGCGGTCGCCTCCTAAAAGGTAACGGAGGCGTGCAAAGGTGGGCTCAGGCTGTTTGGAAATCAGCCGTAGAGTGTAAAGGCATAAGCCCGCTTGACTGCAAGACAGACATGTCGAGCAGAGACGAAAGTCGGCCTTAGTGATCCGGTGGTTCCGAATGGAAGGGCCATCGCTCAACGGATAAAAGGTACGCCGGGGATAACAGGCTAATCTTGGCCAAGAGTTCACATCGACGCCAAGGTTTGGCACCTCGATGTCGGCTCATCGCATCCTGGAGCTGAAGAAGGTTCCAAGGGTTCGGCTGTTCGCCGATTAAAGCGGTACGTGAGCTGGGTTTAGAACGTCGTGAGACAGTTCGGTCCCTATCTGTCGTGGGCGCAGGAGATTTGAGGGGGGCTGACCCTAGTACGAGAGGACCGGGTTGGACGCACCTCTGATGTACCAGTTGTTCCGCCAGGAGCACCGCTGGGTAGTCAAGTGCGGGAGAGATAAACGCTGAATGCATATAAGCGTGAAGCTCGCCCCAAGATGAGATCTCCCTCCCGAGTAATCGGGACTGAAGACCCCTTGGAGATGACAAGGTTGATAGGCAGGAGGTGGAAGTCCGGCAACGGATGAAGCCCACCTGTACTAATAGGTCGTGAGGCTTGACCTAGAATTTTTTGTTGCACAACCCCCGGATCACGCGGATAGGCGTGGCATCAGTGGGTTTGTCCTTGCTTTCCGGTTTCCGGTGATTGTAGCGGAGGAGAAACACCTGTTCCCATCCCGAACACAGTAGTTAAGCCCTCCAGCGCCGATGATACTGCATGGGAGTCTGTGTGGGAAAGTAGGTCATTGCCGGGATTTTTAAAGGGAGTTCAGAGAATTAGGGGACAGGCCCTGAATTCGGAGAATTCTTGGGCCTGTCCCCTAATTCTCTGTCCCCGAACTCCCTTTTTTTTGCTAGATTGTCAGCTTTTTAGATTCTCTTGAAGCCCCGCAGTACTTCCTCGATTCCCAATCGCAGCACGATGGGGCGTCCGTGAGGGCAGGTGAAGGGATGGTCGCAAAGGGAGAGCTCATCCAGGAGCCACTGCATTTTCTCCTGGGAGAGAGGCGTGTTGATTTTGATGGCAGCTCGGCAGGATAGACTAATGGCGATCTTTTGGCGCAATCGCGCCATCCGGGCGTCGGATTCGATCACCTCTTGGCTCTGAGAACCGAGCTCATCCAGAATTTCCTCGATCAGGAGTTGGGCGTCACACCCCCCAGCGAAAGAAGGAACCCCTTTGATGACCAGAGTCTGTTCACCAAACCACTCCACCTCAAACCCATTGGCGTTGAGTAAATCCAAGATTTCCTCGCAAACGGCCTTCTGGTGAAGATTCAGTTCATGAGTCAAAGGAATCAAAAGACGCTGCGTCGCACAGGGGTGGGAAGATTCCATTTGACGAAGGGCCTGATCATACAAAATTCTCTCGTGAGCTACGTGCTGATCCACCAACAGGACTCCTTCCCGATCGACCGATACCACGAAACTCTCTACGAATTGTCCTAAGACAACGGGGACGGGATCGAGATAG
>JACZXR010000600.1 GCA_022571535.1 Deltaproteobacteria bacterium
AATGCAAGAGTCGAAGCCTCGACATAGGACCCGCCTTCCGGCCCTCCCCAGACCGCGCCATCCTACACCCGATCGGGAGGTCCCCGTTCACCTGAGAATCACGCCATGCCCCGCGATGCCGAGTGAGAGGGCACTCGCCGCCAGGACGGCGGCAGCGGGGCCGCAGAGAGCACAGGCTAACCGTACACCGGTGGGCTGGTGGAACTGGGGGCACTGGCGAGTTGAGGCACGGGGTTCCGGCCGGAGCGCCCGCAGGCAGGTGGACTCGTGCGCAAGGTGGAACGGGTCGAGCTGGGGGAGCTGGGCTACGGGGCCGAGGGTGTTTCGGTTTTTAGCGTGGTGTGATTTAAGTACCTAACTGAGATCTCAAAATAGCCAGAGGGTGTTTTGGATTTTGGGCTTTTGGCGTTCGAGGTGATGAAGCGGCTTTCTGTGTGCGGTGTACCATATACTCATATCCACCACCCTGGGAATAGGGGGGTGCGAAGACTATACCCCCCCCCTTCAAGTGCATCCAAGGCATGGGCATCATACGGTACGCTACCTGGTGAGTTTCAGCCCAGGAAACACACGCACGCGATCCTGTGTGGCCAAGCGGACTCCTCAGCACCGGAGATGGGGTCCCCTGCCAATGTGTTTCAGCTAGGGAATAGAAAAGCGGGAAAAACGGACCAGTTTTGTGCCAACTTCAGGTAGCAATCCTTAACACTGGGTGATAAGGGGCAAATGTAAAAGGCTTACATTTTATAGTGTTTGTCACTTCTTATCACTTGGTAACTTTGGCTTTGGGGCTTTCGGACGGGGGTTCGATTCCCCCCGCCTCCACCATTTAACTGGTTGGTTTTCTAATGCGACAGGTAGCGTCCCCGCCCTCTCCTTTGCGCTCATAGATTTTCTTTGCCATGACTAGCGCCTCCGTCTGAAACTCTACAGGCCTCGGTAAATGTCCGATCTGTGGCCTATTCTTACGATCAAAACAAGCAAGCTCTTTTCGCGGATCTGGTAAATAATCCGGTAGTCCCCGACCCGTAAACGGTATATGTCCTCTTCACTGCTTAGCTTCTTTATGCCGTGTGGCCGTGGGTTCTCCGCTAGAGAGTTAATCCGTCGGCCAAGCCGGATTTGCAAAGACATCTCCAAACCCCTAAATTGCCGGTCTGCCCTCGGTGTGAACTCTATCCGGTAGGCCAACTAAAGCCCCAGGTCTTTTTTTATCTTATGCCAGGGCACAGTCCCTTTTTTCTTCGCCTCCAGAAGAGCGGTACGAGCTTCCTCCAGGTCGATCCGATCTTCAAGGGCCTCGAGCAGCTTTACGTCCTCTATGGGGACCACGGCCACGATCTCTTTTCCCCGGCGGGTAAGGATAATCCGCTCCTTTCCGAAAGCGGCTCTATTGATAATCTCTGAGAACTGAGCCCGCGCATCAACTGTGTTGACTTGTCCCATATCCGCTTGACCTCCATTTCTGTCTGAAATGTACATTTCAGCCAATATGTTGTCAAGAGGGAATGTCATTCAATCGGAAAGAATTACTATGGGGCGGGACTCTAAAAATTTCACGAGGTCTGTTCTCTTGATAATGACCCTGCGGCCTACCTTATGGGCCTTTAGCTCCCGCTTGCGGATATAAAGGCGAATAGTAGAGGATCCAAGGCGAGAAACATCAGCAGCCTCTTTAATAGTGAGGTAGGCCCTACTTACCTCCGAGGGTTCTCCTCCTTCAGAACGACTCACTTTATATCCCAATTCTGTCCCAATATCGAAAAAACAGTTCACTAATACACAGGTCGGCATCTCGCCTATCAGGAAAGATACAGAAAGATGGGTCTATGCACCAGTTGTCCGAGAAAAGCGTTTAAAGGTAGTCTTTGCAGGAGACACTACGGGATGGTGTTGGAGAGATATTATAGGCGAGTCAGTTAGGAGACACCAAATGGCAATAGTAGACAAGCAGGGAATGGTGACATTGCAAGAGCTGGTGGTTTCTTCCTTGGCACAGACCGACGCCTTGGCAAAACTCCTAATCGAGAAGAGCCTGATTATCGAGGCTGAGTTTATGCAAAAGCTATCGGCGGAAAGGGCGGTGTATCAGGCGATGCTAAAGAAGGTGAGATAGGGCGCAAATTTTGACAACCATTCCCTACTTTACTAGGAAATCAAACTAACAAAGTGGCAAGG
>JACZXR010000601.1 GCA_022571535.1 Deltaproteobacteria bacterium
CAACGTTTGCAGTTGCTCAGTATTGGGATGCTTCGTGCAACCCATAAGACCCATGAAGGAGAGTGCAAAAATCGAAATGATAACTAGCGAAACCGCATTTCGAGCCTTCTTCATCTAGTTATTCACCTCCTTTGTGATATTTTTTTTGTAATTATTGATTTTTCGACAGACAAACGACATATTAGCAAAAAAAATGCTCATTGTCAAGAAAAAAGACTATCCAAACCTGAGGCCTAACTCCTTGAGTTGAGCAGGATTCACCTCAGATGGCGCCCCATCCATGAGCGACAGGGCACTATTCGTGTTCGGGAATGCGATGACGTCGCGAATGGATGACTCCCCGGCCAGCAGCATGACCAAACGGTCAAAGCCAAAAGCGATGCCGCCATGAGGCGGCGTCCCAGCCGTCCGGGCGCCAATCGTTGGTAGTGTAGATGACAGGCAGGCCCTTGGCCCGCGCAGCATCGAGCAGCCTCTTGATGTGTCGCATGGCGTTCCAGGCGTCCTCGCCGCACGAGTTGGGCCAGCGCTTGATCGATTCCAGGATCGACTCGCGCCTGTCGCCGGTGAAGGCGTAATTCACGTCGACCACCAGGATGACGGGGCGCTCGCCGAACCCTTGGCGGGTGCCGTATCCGGCGGCATCCCACAACTCCTTGTCGCGCTTGATGAGAAACTTGTTCCAGACAGGCTCTTTCATAATCGCACCGCAGGCCAGACCGCACTCTACCGCTCCAAGATGAACCCTATCTACAAGAGAAACTTTGCCGTCTTCCCTTTCCTGGACTTGATCGCATCCATCACAGCCCATATCCCCAATAAAGCAGAGCAACTGGTCCGCTACTATCGTGCCATCACAGCAATATGTCAAGGGAAAGAGAGAGACTGTACCAAACTCCACCGGCGATCCTGGAGAAGTACAAGAAGTTTGCGGAATGAAGTAAACCCGCATAGTCTATTAGTTGCCAGGCGTTTATATTGATCCTCGCCGGAGTGGAAAGGTATTAGGCGCGGTCTGCTCGAATAGGGCTTGTCAGATAAAATTTACCAACCCGGCTAATCCAGATGAACTATTATTTCGCCTTCGAGAGCATCTGGATGACCTCGTGAGAGTCCATGACATAGCCAAGGAAGTCGTCGATAGTTGCCAGGCTGGCAGCCTGGGCCTCTGGAGTCACCGAATAGGTGCAGTCCCTCAATGCCACGGTGACAATGTCTCGGGCGTTGGCGTCCCTCGCCAACCACTCTACCCCCCAGTTTGTACTCCCGCCAGCCACTATAAGAATCCAGACTCCTTTCCTCCTTAGCAAAGCCTCCATCTTAGTGCCGTAAAAAGTGCTCGAGTGTACTTTCGTAACCAAGTGGTCACTCGCAATGGGTTTGAGCTGGTCTATGACATCTGCCGCCGGGGTACCTTTGACACATATTGGAGGACCCTGCCTACGAAGATAAGGGGCGCGCTCAGGTGGTAAGGTCATGTCCGGATCGCTCTCCGTCAGCGTGTAGATTACGGGGATGGGGAGTGAGTGCGCAAGGTCGATGAGAGCTCTAGTTCGTTTAACTACCTCTACCATTTCAGGCTTTGAGAGGGACTCCTTGATGAAGTCATTCTGCATATCATGTAATACTAAAGCACTATTGATAATATTTATTGGGGGCAAAGGCGCGCGCTTCATAATATTCCCTTTCGCTTGCGGAGCGCTTACTGACGACCAAAGACCTCTCTCGACAACCAGGTACCCGTCCCTGTTCAAGAAGGTAGAGTGGCTGTCAGAGAAAGCGGTTCGGCGCAGGTCGTTTTTTCGCGGAGGATACTATCCATCCTCAGATGTAATGTCAATCTATAATTGCCTCCGGACTTACATGACATATCCTCTCAGATCAGGGTAGCCGCCTGCACTTTACTATTTGGACAGGTCACTTTTCTCCACCGGGTCTCACATCACCCAGGAAGTCTTGTCAAGCCTCATACTGCTCTCGGTCAATAAGAGTGGGCTCAGAGGAAGCCGAGGGGGCCTGCCCGTTCGGCTGTCCTACCCTCGATCTTCCTCGGGGCGGTGAGCCTGCCGAACCGCGACCTTGAGTGCTCCTCGACCTGTCTTCGACCCTGAGGCTCAAACCCGAAGGGAGCTCGGAGCCGAAGGTCGGACCGATGGGAGCTCACGACGAAGCC
>JACZXR010000085.1 GCA_022571535.1 Deltaproteobacteria bacterium
TAATGAGTCAATTTTAATTGGGCTCGGACCCGTTCTGGGCCTGGGTTTGCTCGGTTTTAGACCCCCAGGACTCAATTAAAGAGCTATTGAATTGAGTCCTACGGGTCTCTGGACAAGAAAACGGCGGCCCGATGTGGACCGCCCTTCTTCCGACCAGCCATTCCAACGGGAGTGAGATCCCACCAAATTAGACACAACAGCAAAAAACCACTGGCTCCAGAGAGCTGGTTTTTCTTCGTAATAAGGGGAAATTTGCAAGCTATACTATTCCTAGCTGTGTTGTCGCCCGGAGGTAAACGATGCGAAAACAACTTTTATTGTCAGCTTAGCAAGACTTGTGGCGGGTTGTAGCGCCAATGATCGGGGGCATGATTCTGGGAAAAGCAGATTTCACGGCTACTGCACATCCCTTTTGAGTAGTTCCGGCACCAAAGTTTGAACATTTTCAGTCACTTATAGAGTTCAGGGTATGATTTTTCCGGGGCTTGTAAACCTTTTAACTGGTCGGGGCGTCTAATCATTTTGTAGGAGTATAAGAATAGATAGAAGGACCTGAGCTTTTGGAGCAACCGGGTGAAAGAGTCTAGTAAAGACGACGGGGATTTTCAGCTTGTGCGGTTGGCCCAAGCAGGTGACCGTGGTGCATTTGGGGGGCTGGTGGAGCGATACAAAAAGAGCGCATACCGCCTGGCATTGAACTTTGCTCACGATCATGAGGAAGCAAAGGATTTATCCCAGGAGGCTTTCTTGCGGGCTTTTAAAGAATTAGGCAGCTTCAATGGAAGAGCAAGCTTTTATACATGGTTTTATCGCATCTTGGTAAATCTTTGCTTAGATTACCGCAAACGGAGAGGTAGGATTTCTCTGGAGCCCTTCGATGAGAAGACCCATATGACCGGGAGCGAAAGCTTTCAGGGTGCCATGGCCAAACGTCATATAAAAACGGCTTTGGGGGCCCTTTCCCCGAAACAACGCACCGCTTTTATATTACTACATCACCATGAGCTATCGGTGAGGGACATTGCGAAGATTATGAGGACTGCCGAGGGGACAGTCAAAGCCCATATTCACAGGGCAGTACTGGCTCTGAGAGAAAGCTTATCAGGAGTTTTAGGGGTTTTATAGGAGGGACTGCTATGACTGGCTGGGACCGTTACTCACCGGAGGCTTGCAAGAATTTTGGGGAGGATTTGATTCTCTATTATTACGGGGAGTGGCAAGGGACGGAGCGAGACAGGGTAGAAAAGCACCTAAAAGACTGTGCAAGATGTGAGAGCTTTTTGGAGGAACTCTCTAGGTTACTTCCTCTTTCGCATGATACAGACGAGCCGCCAGAGGCTTTTTGGGAGCAGTACTCAAGAGAGATGCACCAAAAGCTAGCGGCTTTAGAAGAGAAAAGGCCGTGGTGGAATAGCTTGTTCGACCGCATCACTCCCTGGACGTATGGAGCCGTGGCAACGGCATTTGGTCTCATTCTTAGTTTAGTCTTAGCCTTTAGTGGAGGAAAGTGGCTTCAGAGATATTCTTCTGAGGATAGATTGCCTCAAGAGATTCAGGCAGTTTCAGGTGAGCTGGAATTTTTTAAAACTATGGAGCTAATGGAGGTACTTGAGCTCCTTGAGGGCGTAGGACAGAGTAATCATGAGAGGAAGTCTGCCTAAACGGAATTCCAAGTCAAAAACTGAGGACGCCAAGAGGAAACGGAAGTGAAGCCAATTGGCAGCTTATTCATTTTGTTCATGTTTTTGCTTTTGCCTTTCTCGGGGTGGGCGGACCACTCTGCCGAGCAGTGGCGTTACCTGAGTCCTGAGGAAAAGGCTACCATTCGGCGTAACTACCAACGCTGGAAGGCTTTGCCTTCCGAGGAAAAGGAACGTCTGAAAAATAGGTGGAAACATTGGCAAGGCCTACCTCCTGAAAGGCGGGAAGAGTTAAGGGAACGCTATCAAAAGTTTCGCCGGCTCCCTCCGGATGAGAGACAGCAATGGCGTAGTGAGTTTAGGGGGCGCAGGGAGTTTTCACCTGAACAAAGAAGATATTTTCGAGACCGGCTGCAGAGCGACAAAGGGCATCCTGGAAGAGGAAGAGGTAAAACAAGGGAAAGGCGAAAGTAAACCCCGTACCACGGACTTACGTCCGTGGCTTTGGGGCGCTGCCCTTACAGGGAGGTCGGAACATTCATCCCCGCGCTTACGCACGGGGCGTTCTGTGGTACGGGGTAAATATTGCAAATATTTTGGTCTCCGTAGGGTATGTAAACCTTTTGAGCCTCCTGGAAGTCTAAAGTTAGTGAAAGGAGGCAAATGATCATGAAAAAATTAGCTCTACCGCTTTTAATTGGTTTGCTCATTATTCCTTCAGTGGCTCTGGCAAGGGGATCAGGTTATGGAGGAGGCCGTTCCCACCAAATCTCAAAAGGCCTCCATTTCTCAGGACATCCTTCTCGTGTCCGCTACGGTCAGCACTTTAAGCATAAGCGCTATTTCTCACACCGCCGTCACGGCCATCATAATGGTCACTACCGTCCACGTTATAAATATTACGGTTATTATGGACAGCTTCGCCACTGGCACTATAAGCACGGACAAAGGTGGTTTAGGCACCAAGGATATGGGGGTCACTCGTCCTTCTTTAGATATCGCCGCTATTAGGTCAAAAAAATGGAACAAGAACTGTGTGAACAAGGAGGTCTTATGAAAAAAGTTGTTCTGGCACTTTTTGTGGCGCTCTTGCTCTTGCCCGGTACAAGTTTTGCGGGGAGCTGGAAGCACGGGCGTGGTTTCCGTGGGCATGGTTATCGTGGGCGTCACATTACGGTGATTCAAAAGACGCGCCATTATGACGGAGGAGCGATTGCTGCTGGTGTACTAGGAGGACTGTTAACCGGCGTCATCATAGACCGGGTGTTACTGTCCCCGCCATCTCCGCAGGTAATTTATGCCCCGCCGCCGGTCTATTATCCGCCCGCTCCACCATCTCCACCGGTCTCTCGCGACCCTTACGATCGCGGATATCAGGAGGGTTATAGCCAGGGCCACGAAAAGGGCTACAGGGAGCACTATCAAGAGCGGTACGAGGAGGGGCTGAAACGAGGATATGAAGAGGGGTATGGTGCCGGTAAGACGGGCAAAACCTCGGGAAGTCCATACACAAGCCCTTTTAGGGCAAGTGGGATGAGGAGGGCTAGCTACTGAGGATTGGGAGGGCCAAAAGATCAATGCGGAGAGGCAGTTTGGTGCCTTGGAAATCCCTCAGGCACCACACTGCTTTCGTTTTTGCTCAAACCTCTGATCAAGAGCATTCGAAAAAGGGGGTCTCCTCTTTTGACCTGATCCTGGGAGCACTCAATGACAGGGGTTCTCCTTCAGATCAAGACGACAACCCATTTATGTTCCTCTTGATCGTAGTAAGACCCTTCGGGTGATGTGTGGCTCGTGCGAACGTGTTAGTTCTCGGCGACAAGTATGACGAACGATCCTGACTCCACCGCTCATGATTTGACCTTTTTCGCTGCTTCGCTCTCGCCCCAAACCTCGCAGTAGGGATAGGTGTAGGAAAAGCCGTACCAGCGGGTGAAAAGCTGCAATGGACGGCTTCCGTTGTCCCATTTGGCGACCGGCACGGCGTCTTCGCCGATGTGGATATGGAGCGCTCGTCCGTCGATCTCGTCGTCGATTCCTTCGCCGATGGATCGTTTCGGGTAGAACCGGCGAACGCCGTCCGTTACGACGCCGAGGCCGATTTCCATTTCCGGTTGCCGGTCATCGGGTTTGCCCATCGTTCCTCGGAAATTCGGCGGCAGCTTCATCGGAAGCCATCGGTGCACCCAGACCATCAGCCGTCCAAGAAATGTCGGCTTCGAGTGATGAACTCGCAGGTTGGGATCGTTCTTCAATGCCGTCTCCACGTTGGTCATCTCGGTGGGCCAGTTGTCGAGTTCGGCTCCTTTCAGGTCTCCGTGGACGGCTTTTCCGGTGATGTGGTCCCAGTAGGTGCGGGTCTCGTCGTCGATCAGCAAGACGAGCCCGTTATAGAGACCACCGGCGCTGAAATGGTGGACTTTCCCAGCGACCACTGGCGTCAGACCGACGCCGCTGTTGCAGACCGCTCAGAACGAGACAAGATACGGTTCACCGGCAAGTTCGCCCTGAGCAACATGGTGATACACCATCTGTTTTTGCAGCAGGGCACGTCGCTCACCGGCCCGCTCGAAGACGAGAAGCTCTTCTTTGGGTTTCAGGTTGGCTTCGTTCAGCGGAACAGCATTGCCGGTGACGTTGAATCGCTTGAACGTGTCTGGACCTTTGAGCATCGCCCGGTCGGAATCGAACACCATTTTAATGGTAGGAACTTGCTTTTGATAGCTACCAAGAACCCAAAAAAGTCCCCGGGAGAGTCACCCTTCAGCCCGCCGTCGAGAGCCCCAAGCGGGTATCGGACAGGCAAATGGGCCAGCCCTCCTTCGTTTTGGGTGGACAATATCCGATAACCGGCTATTATGCCAACCCGACTTACCAGAACTTAATTTCCTCCAGGACGCAATTAATCGACGCTTGAATTGAGTCCTACGGACCTGAGCAGTTTTGGGACTAGAAAATGGGACCCAAAAACGCCCTCCCTGAGTGGCCGCAGACGCGGGCTGGGAGACCTTCTATGGTCGAGAGGGGATATGGTCGCGGGGGTACTGTGTATCAGGCATCGGCCTCAGTGAAAAGGAAACCCTCGCCTATGTGGAGTATCAAGACAAGGAGGATCGGGGGCAACTGAAACTCGATCTCGGACGGGGATAGAAGCCGCCAGCTCCTGCTGGCGGAGGTTCACTTTTTTAGAGGGGAATCAGAGCCAGCCAATATGGCCTTGAGGGGGAGGAGCCTGGATTCAAGAGTTCTGGTCATTCGGCACCGACCAATGGGTAACATTCTGGGGAATACTTACCCGGCCGCGGGAGATCTTCCAGAACGTCGGGCCGAATACGGAGTCCAAAGATTACGTTTTCTCAGCCGGTTCCTTAATTGGTGGGACCCTCCTCTCTCGCGTGGTCTACCGCCGCACTGCTGACGAGAAGGAACTTGCTCTCTGGCGAAAGTATTCAAGGTTGATGCGGTAATGGGAGAGAGCTCCCGCATTTCCATCGCCTTGTCACCGACGGTTGCTTTATGCCTAACGGCTGGTTTTACGTCCTTCCGGAATAGACCTAAAACGGCTGGAAAGCCTGTTCCGCCATAAGGTCCTTAAGATGCCGATGCTTCCTTCTCATCCGTCGACCGGCTCGATTCTCGCGATGATGCCGTTCGATTCGTCGGTCAACAGATAGAGGTAGCCGTCAGGGCCGCTGCGGACATCACGGATACGCCCGAGCTCGCCTTCGAGCAGCCGCTCCTCCCGTACGATCCGGTCGTCTCTCACCTCCAGCCGCACCAGCAGGCGAAACTTCAGGGCGCCGACGAAGAGGTTGCCCTTCCAATTCGGGAACCGGTCGCCGGCATAGAAGGTCATACCGGACGGCGCGATGGACGGCGTCCAGTAGAGAACGGGCTGCGCCATCTCGGCCTTGGAGGTGCCTTCGCCGATGCGCGTGCCGGTGACGTAGTTTCGGCCGTAGGTGATGACCGGCCAACCGTAGTTGGTGCCACCCCTCACGATGTTGACTTCGTCTCCTCCCTGCGGTCCGTGCTCGTGGGCCCAGATCCGGCCGGTGCCGGGCACCAACGCGATGCCCTGCACATTACGGTTGCCATAGGTGAATATCTCGGGTCGGGTGCCCGTTCGGTTCACGAACGGGTTGTCCGCCGGTACGCGGCCGTCGTCGTACAGGCGGATGATCGATCCGGCGTGATCGGCGAGATCCTGGGCTCGCTTGCGAGTGCCGCGGTCCCCGAGAGTGATGTACAGATACCCCCCTGGTCCAAACAGCAGCCGCGATCCAAAGTGCCGTCCACCATGCGACTTCGGCAAGGCTCGGAACAGCACCTGCACCTCCTCGAGACGGTAACCGGTGAGGCGGCCACGAGCCACCTCGGTACCCAGACCGCCTTGACCGCGCGCCGAGTAGGAGAAGTATATCCAGCGATTCCGTTGAAAGTCGGGATGCACTGCGACATCCAGCAGGCCACCTTGACCTTGGGCGGCGATCGGCGGTAGCCCGCCGACCGCCTGCGGGTTGAGCCGACCGTTCTCGACAATCCGCAAACGGCCGGGACGTTCGGTGACCAACATGCGGCCGTCGGGGAGAAAGGCGAGACCCCAAGGGTGCTCGAGACCATCGACCACTGTGACCACCCGGAAGCGAGCCTTTTCAGACGTGACCACCGCGCCCGCTGCATGCGCGCCGGTTGCGAGCAAACACCCAACTAGGACCGCGTAGACTCGCCAGTGCCTTGGAACTCGCCTCATCTCCAACCTCGGGCCGTTGGCATGCGGATACCTTCTTCGCCGGTCTCTGTCTCTATGGTTTTATAGCCCTTGACCTGAAGCACATCCCGCACGAGCTTCCGGTTTTTTTCGTTGTCTTCGACTATTAGGATTAGTTCTCCAGCCACCTTATTCGCCTCCCGACCCATTTTGGATTGCCGCGGTCAGCCATTCTATCTCGCCTGCTTGATTACTTTCATAGACGTAATGACGGCGCAAGTTGTTCAATCGGTTTTTGTCTTCTGTCATTCCCGCGAAAGCGGGAATCCAGTCAACCATCCCTCTTAAATAATCCCTTCCCACAAATCCCTCCAGCTTGGATTTTGTCTTTCGATCAGTTCCAGCTTCCAGCCTCGATTCCATTTCTTCATCTGCTTCTCTCGTTTTATGGCTGACACCATGTCCTCGTGTAATTCGTAATAGACCAGGCGATGAACCCCGTATTTCTTCGTGAACCCCTCCACCAGATTATTTTTGTGTTCCCAAGTACGTTTTTGGAGGTTGCTCGTAACCCCGATGTAAAGCGTGCCGTTTCGCTTGCTGGATAGAATATAAACTGCTGGCTGTTTAGTCATCGTACTTCTGGATTCCCGTCCCCGATCGGAGTCGAGGGCAGGCTCCAGCGGGAATGACGACAAGACCCTAGCCCATTGTCATTCCGGCCAACCTTCGCGAAAGCGGGGGGCGAGCCGGAATCCAGGGGTATCAAAGACATCTGGATTCCCGCTTTCGCGGGAATGACGAAAGGGGGGCCGACCGTTCAGGTCCAATTTCTAATGATCCCTTTCACCATCACTGCTGTATTGGCAGCGTGAATATGAACCGGCTGCCTTTGCCCTGCTCGCTCTCCACCCAGATCTTGCCTCCGTGCATTTCAACGAATTTTTTAGTCAGCGTCAACCCAAGTCCCGTCCCTTCGCCCTTCTGGGCGTAGTCGGCTCCTACCTGACGAAATTCCGCAAAGATCGCCTCTTGGTCTTCTGGGGCGATCCCGACACCAGTATCGCTGACCGAGAACTCCACCAACCCATCTGCCATGACGGCCTTGACCTCAACGCGTCCCCCCTCCGGAGTGAATTTCACTGCGTTGGAAAGTAGATTCAGGAGGATCTGTTTAACCTTCCGCTCGTCACCAACGAAGTCGCCAAGTCGCTCATCTACAGAGAGGTCCAGGGAAATAGCACAACGGCTGGCCCGCTCCCGCAGAAGGGTGCGGGCATTCTCCAAGACCATGGGAAGGTCAAATTTCGTTAGCTCCAGCTCCATCCGACCAGCCTCGATCTTGGACAGGTCCAGGATTTCATTGATCAGCGACAGAAGATGGTGACCGGAGGAGTGTATGTCATCGACATACTCGTTCTGCTTTTCGTTTAGCTCCCCGAACATTTTTTCTCCCAACACTTCGGAAAAACCAATAATGGCATTGAGCGGAGTTCTAAGCTCGTGGGACATGTTGGCGAGAAACTCCGACTTGTGGTGGCTGGCAGCCTCCACCTGTCGGCTCTTGTCCTCGATCTCCTGATTCCGCTCCTGAAGTTCTTTGAACAGCCGGACGTTCTCGATGGCGATTACTGCTTGGTCAGCGAAGGTTTTTAGAAGTGCTATTTGCTCGTTCGAGAAAGGACGGACCTCAGTTCGGCGTATCCAGATAACACCGATTGGCACACCTTCGCGCATTA
>JACZXR010000086.1 GCA_022571535.1 Deltaproteobacteria bacterium
GTACGGGGAGATGCACCGCTTTATCCCCGTCATTGCCTATGAGCGGGGTGCAAGGATCGCCGAAGTCAAAGTGAACCACCGAATTCGCCAGGGGGGAAAGTCAAAATACGGGCTGGTGAGAACCTTCCGGGTAATCCTCGACCTGCTGACGGTCAAGTTTCTGCTCAGCTATGCGACGCGGCCCTTGCATGTCTTTGGGCTCATCGGTCTGCTCAGTGGAGGAGTGGGATTCCTCCTCTGCCTCTACCTGACAGTTCAGAAGATTATCTATGGAGCCGATATCGGTGGACGACCGCTGCTTCTGCTTGCGATCCTTTTGATACTCATCGGATTTCAATTTATCACTATGGGCCTGCTCGGGGAGATGCTGGCGCGGACCTACCATGAATCGCAAGGAAAACCCATTTACGTCATTAAGGCGATACTTGATAAAGGAAAGATCACATGAATCTCGCAGTAATAGGCACAGGATATGTGGGTTTGGTTGCGGGGACCTGCTTCGCCGAGAGCGGTAACGATGTGATATGTGTTGATATCGACAAGACGAAAATCTCTGCTCTCGTGAAGGGCCGGGTTCCTTTCTACGAGCCGGGCCTCGAGGAGCTGGTACGGAAGAATCTTGAAGAACAGAGGCTCTTCTTTACCACCGACCTGGAAGAGGCGGTTCACAAGTCCACCATTATCTTTATCGCAGTGGGTACGCCTCAAGGAGAAGATGGGAAGGCGAATACAGAACAAGTCTTGAAAACGGCAAAGTCCATCTCCCGAGTCATGAACGGTGCCAGGACCATCGTTACCAAGAGCACAGTGCCGGTGGGGACCGCGGGCGAAATTCGAAGGGTCATGACAGCTACAACCCCCCATCCGGTTGCCGTAATTTCTAACCCGGAGTTTCTTAAAGAAGGGGCGGCCGTGGAAGACTTCATGAAGCCGGATCGTGTGGTCCTCGGTGGGGACGATTCTCAGGCCATCGAAATGCTGAAAGAACTCTACGAACCTTTTGTCCGAACAGGAAATCCGATTCTTGTCATGGACACGGCTAGCGCTGAGATGAGTAAGTACGCATCCAATGCCATGCTCGCCACTAAGATCTCCTTTATTAACGAGGTTTCAGGACTCTGTGAAAAGGTCGGTGCCGATGTCGGCCAGGTTCGCCGGGTCATCGGGCTGGATCGCCGCATCGGACCCCATTTTATATTTCCAGGAGTAGGCTACGGAGGATCCTGCTTTCCAAAAGATATCCGTGCCGCAATCGCTATGGGCGATGAAGAGATCACCATGCCCTTGCTTCGAGCCGTCGAGCAGGTTAACGATCACCAGAAGTTGATCTTGGTGGAAAAGGTCAGAGGGCACTTTGGATCAGATCTCACGGGTCGCACCTTTGCCGTCTGGGGACTATCTTTTAAGCCCCGGACCGATGATATGAGAGAGGCCCCTTCAGTTGTCGTGATTGAGGATCTTCTAATAGGGGGGGCACGGGTTCAGGCATACGATCCCGAGGCGATGGCAGAGGCGAAGAAGATCTTCGGTGATCGCATACGATATGCTAACCGAAACTATGAGGCCCTTCAGGGAGCGGATGCCCTCTTGATCATTACTGATTGGAACGAGTTCCGCCGGCCAAATTTTCAAAGGATCAAAGAATTCTTGAAAAGCCCGGTCGTCATTGACGGGCGCAACCTCTATGACCCCGCAGAGATGAGGAGGATGGGCTTTACTTATTATTCCATTGGTCGAAAAAATGGCTAAGGTCTTGATTACAGGAGGTGCAGGTTTTATTGCCTCGCATTTGTGCGAGAGCTTTCTTGGACGTGGTCATGAGGTTATCTGCATCGATAACTTCTCAACTGGGTCTCGGAAAAACGTTGCTTCTTTTTCATCTAATCCTTGCTTCAGGTTTATCGAGCAAGACATAACCCGGTTTATCCGGGTAGAGGGCCCGGTCGATTTTGTTCTACATTTTGCCTCTCCGGCAAGCCCGGTGGATTACCTGGAGCTGCCCATTCCGACACTTAAGGTGGGCTCTCTCGGTACCCATAACGCCTTGGGTCTGGCAAAATTAAAAAAGGCTACATTTCTCCTTGCTTCTACTTCTGAGGTCTACGGGGATCCACTGATAAGGCCTCAAGGGGAGGAATACTGGGGGAATGTGAATCCTATTGGCCCGCGCGGGGTTTACGATGAGGCAAAGAGGTTTGCCGAGGCGATTACCATGGCCTATCACCGCGCTCACGGCCTGGACACGCGCATTGTCCGGATCTTCAACACGTACGGCCCGCGGATGAGGGCAAAGGATGGTCGAGTTGTTCCCAACTTCATTACACAGGCCCTGAAGGGGCAAAACCTGACGGTCTATGGAAAAGGGCAGCAGACCAGGAGCTTCCAGTACATCGATGATCTCGTCGATGGCATCCATCGGCTTTTGCAGGCCGATTATCACCTTCCTGTGAACCTGGGTAACCCTCACGAAATGACGGTTATGGATTTTGCCAAGAAGATCCTCGACCTCACGCACTCGCGCAGTTCCATTGTTTTCGAACCCCTGCCCGAGGATGATCCGCAGGTGCGCCAGCCCGACATATCCAAGGCACGAGAACTCTTGGGCTGGGTACCCCAGGTCTCATTGGACATTGGGTTGACAAAGACCATCCAGTATTTCCAAGGCCAGATAAAGGGCTATGGCAAATGAGGATTGTTGTCACCGGAGGCGCTGGATTTATCGGATCCCATATCGTTGATGCTTACATACTCGCGGGTCATGAGCTATTCGTCATTGACAACCTCTCGGCCGGAGACAAGAGGAACGTAAATAAGCAGGCCGCGTTTTACTCTCTTGATATTCTCGATCCCACTCTTCCCAAGCTTCTCTCTGATATCTCTCCAGACATTCTCAGCCATCATGCGGCCCAGATGGATCTGCGCCGTTCTGTAGCTGATCCTCTCTTCGATGCAAGGGTCAACATCTTGGGACTCGTCCACATCCTGGAGGCGAGCAAGGCTTGTGGAGTCAAAAAAGTGATCTATGCCTCGTCGGGGGGAGCGGTCTATGGAGAGCAGCAAACATTTCCTGCCAGGGAGGATCATCCCACACATCCCGAAAGCCCGTACGGGGTGAGCAAGCTCTCTGGGGAGTACTACCTGGCCTATTATCAGACGGCCTTCGGCCTATCGCACGTTATCCTGCGGTACGGCAACGTCTATGGGCCGAGGCAATCGGCCAAAGGCGAGGCAGGAGTGATTGCAATCTTTATTCAGCACCTCCTCCACGGAGAATCACCCACAATCAACGGTGATGGGAAACAGACACGGGACTATGTCTATGTCGATGACGTGGTTGCGGCAAATCTTTTGGTGCTGAGCTCTCCCTTTACTGGACGGGTAAATATCGGTACCGGCAAAGAGACGGATGTCCTCACCATCTATGAGCTGCTCAGAGATAGAATCGGATCCGGAATCAAGGCCGTCCACGGTCCGCCCAAGAAAGGAGAACAGAGGCGAAGCTCCCTGGACACCTCACATGCACGCGGTATACTGGGATGGTCTCCTCGTGTCCCTTTAGGTACGGGCCTGGATAATACGGTCGAGTATTGTCGGCAAGTGAGTATTCCATGAAGCTAGAGCATTTTAGAAACTTCTGCATCATCGCTCACATCGATCACGGGAAATCGACCCTGGCGGACCGGCTGCTCGAATACACTGGAACTGTGAGCGAGCGGGAGCGCACGAACCAATTCTTGGACAGTATGGACTTGGAGCGTGAGAGGGGGATTACAATCAAGGCTAGCCCGGTGCGAATGCGCTACCGATCCGATAGCGGTGTCGACTATATCTTCAACTTAATCGATACTCCGGGCCATGTGGACTTTACCTACGAGGTTTCGAGAAGTTTGGCCGCCTGCGACGGGGCAATCCTGGTCGTAGATGCAGCCCAGGGGGTGGAGGCTCAGACCGTGGCCAATGTACATCTCGCCTTGGACCACAATCTGGAAATTTTTGCCGTGATCAACAAGATTGATCTACCAAGCGCGGAACCTGAACGGGTTAGAAGGGAAATTGAAGATGTCATTGGCCTGGATGCCTCAACAGCAATTCTGGCAAGTGCCAAGGAAGGAATTGGGACAAAGGCCATTCTCGAAGAAATCGTGAGGTGTTTCCCCCCCCCAGAGGGTGACCCGAACGCTCAGCTACAAGCCTTAATTTTTGACAGCTGGTTTGACCCTTACCACGGCGCGGTGGTCTTGGTGAAGATCTTCAATGGGAAGGTAAGAAAGGGTACTAGGATTCGCTTGATGTCGAGCGGCAAAGTCTTTGAGGTCACCCGGCTCGGCATTTTTTCCCCCGGCCCTCTCGAAGTTCAGGAGCTCGGGCCCGGGGAGGTGGGTTTTCTGAGGGCCGGGATTAAGCAGATCCAGGATGCGCGTGTTGGGGACACTGTCACCACTGATGACAATCCTGCAAGGAGTTTGCTCTCCGGATTTAAGCCGCTCAAGCCAATGGTGTTCAGCGGTATCTATCCGTCGGATTCAGGACAATACCTGGCTTTACGAAGGGCGCTTGAGAAGTTGAGTCTTAACGACTCCTCTTTTACATACGAAGGAGAAACTTCGCAGGCGCTTGGATTTGGATTCCGGTGTGGGTTTCTAGGACTGCTCCACCTGGACATCGTCCGAGAGAGGCTGGAGCGCGAATTCGGCCTCAGCCTCATTACTACGGCACCGACCGTTGTCTATCAAGTCACGACCCGAAATGGAAAGACCGTGTTCATTGACAATCCCGTTAAGCTGCCGGCAGTCATGGAGATCGACCGTATTGAAGAACCATATATTCTTGCCACGATTCATGTCCCGCAGGAGTTCCTTGGAAACATCCTTAAGCTCTGCGAGGAGAAAAGGGGCTCCCAAAAAGAGATAAAATATCTTGGGCCTCGAAGGGTTATGGTTCTCTACGCATTACCCCTCAATGAGATCGTCTTTGATTTTTATGATCGGTTGAAATCGGTCAGCCGAGGATACGCATCCATGGACTATGAGATGGTTGGCATGCGGTCTTCAGATTTGGTAAAGCTTGATATTCGTATTAACGGAGATCCTGTGGACGCTATGTCCATGATCATCCATCGGGACAAGGCTTACCATCGGGGTCGCGATCTTGCCCATCGCCTGCGTGAGCTGATCCCACGGCAGCTTTTTGAGGTAGTGATCCAGGCATCTATTGGCAGCCGGATCATTGCTCGTGAAAGCGTTAAGGCTCTCCGGAAGAACGTCACCGCCAAATGCTATGGAGGCGACATCACGCGAAAGCGGAAGCTTTTAGAGAAGCAAAAAGAGGGCAAGAAGCGAATGAGGCAGGTGGGACAAGTAGAGATCCCCCAGGAGGCCTTTCTGGCCGCGTTGAAGATTTAAGCCAGAATCGATAGAACTATGCTAGGTTGAAGCTTGGGGCGAGGAGATGACGCTGTGGTAAGAGGCACCAATAAGAGAAAATCAATCTTCCGCGAGTACCTCGAGGCTATTGGAATTGCCTTGCTCGCAGCGCTCTTTATCCGGACCTTTATTGTCCAGGCATTCAAAATTCCCTCTGGCTCCATGATCCCGACCCTCCAGATCGGAGACCACATCCTGGTTAACAAAATGGTCTACGGGGTCCGCATCCCCTTTTGGGGTCGTTACATAGTCCGGTACGGGAAACCGAGTCAGGGCGATGTGGTCGTCTTTGTTTACCCGAAAGACCGTTCAAAGGACTTTATTAAACGGGTCATTGGGGTTGAGGGGGATCTGGTGGAGATCCGGAAGAAAAAAATCTTTATTAACGGCGAGCCCCTGAATGATCCCTACGGCCATTTTGAAGACAAAGGCTTGTCGCATGGGTGGATGCAGTTCAGGGACAACTATGGTCCCAAAAAAGTACCTGAAAACAACCTCTTTGTAATGGGGGATAACCGCGATCGGAGCCATGATAGCCGCTTTTGGGGGTTTGTTGACCTTAAGGACGTGAAGGGGAAAGCCTTTGTAGTTTACTGGTCCTGGGATGGGACGGACCACTGGGTTCGTTGGGATAGACTTGGCCACTTGATTTACTGAGGGGAATTCTGTGGTGCTGGCATAAGGCACGTTGACAATGGCGCTTTATATCGTGAAGTCTCATCGGCATTGACATTCATCGATGGAGGGAATATAGAAAAGGTCAACCTTTTAACCTGATCCAGTGAGATTAGGAAGGGTCATCAGTGGGTAAGAAGAAAAGCTATCTTGTGTCTGTTTATCGACCCCAGCGGTAACCTCGCTGGGGTCTTTTTTTGCCATGGAACGACAAGAGAGGCTTTTAATCAAGAGCGAAGAGATCGAACGGATCATTGGTCGAATGGCCCACGAGATAGTGGAGAGGAACGGCGGGCTAGAAGATCTTACCCTGATTGGGATCCGCACCCGTGGAGCCGAGTTGGTTCGAAGGATAGCCCATAAAATAGCAGCGTTCAGTGGGTCAGCACCTCCTGTGGGCATCATCGACGTTACCCCTTACCGGGATGACCAGAAGAGGGTGGTGTCCGGAGAGGATTCACTCCCGATCGAAGCCCCGTTCTCTCTAGATGATAAGAGGGTCGTATTGATTGACGACGTGATCTACACGGGGCGCACGATACGCGCGGCCCTGGATTTGATGACTCATTGGGGTAGGCCCAGAAGGGTCTTGGTTGCTGTCCTTGTGGACCGCGGGGAAAGAGAATTGCCGATCAAGGCAGACATCGTAGGTAAGAATATTCAGGTCTCGGAATCGGAGAGGGTCAATGTTTTTTTTCGAGAATCGGACGGGGCTGATCAGGTGACTGTCAGCAAAGACCAACATGGAGCCTTGCGCCGACCCAACAATCCGTAGAGACGACCTTGTGAAAAAGCGTGATCTCATAACCATCGCAGACCTTACGGATCAAGAGATCGAGCAGATCTTCAGTCTTGCCGACACCTTTGGTACCCGGGGCAATGCAGCTTCAGAGAGAAAGGCCTACTCTGAAAAGATCATGGCCACGCTTTTCTATGAACCTAGCACTAGGACCCGCCTCTCCTTTGAGTCCTCCATGCAGCGGCTGGGAGGGTCCGTCATCAGCTGTCCCGACATGGAATCATCATCCACTGCCAAAGGAGAGAGTATCGCAGACACCGCTCGAGTGGTCTCGAGCTATGCCGATATTCTCGTGATAAGACATCACTGGGATGGTGCAGTTCGGGCGATGGCAGAGCATGCCGAGGTCCCGGTGATCAATGCGGGCGACGGGAGTCATGAACACCCAACCCAGACCCTCTGCGATCTCTACACTTTGCAGAAGGAGAAGGGAAAGCTGAAAGGATTAACCGTGGCGATCTGCGGAGACCTAAAGCACGGCAGGACCAACCACTCTCTAGTCTATGCCCTGGCGCGCTTTGGCGTCCACGTGATCATTTTAGCGGCAAGGAATTTGGAGCTTCCCCAATACGTCATTGAAAGGCTCCATGCAGATTTCCATTACAGTATAGCCCCGATGGCCATGGATGACATTCGTGCCGCAGTCCAATCTACCGACGCTATTTATTTAACCCCGAGTCAGCCACACCAGCTGGCCCTCTTTACCCAAGCAGATCCGGAAATACAAACTCGATTGCAAAAACTGGTCTCAGGGCTCAAGTTCGACGCCTTCTATGTCACTCGCCAGCAGAAGGAGCGGGGCAAGCAGGAAGACACCAGAGATAACGGAGACTACCCAAGAATAGGGGAGAACTTTCTGAAAGAGAGGCGCTTCAAAGACACGGTCATCATGCATCCCCTACCGCGTGTGGACGAGATCTCCCGTGTCGTCGACATGGATCGAAGGGGGATTTACTTTAAGCAGGCTGCCTATGGGGTCCCGATTCGTATGGCGCTGCTAAAGCTGATGTTTGATAGACTGGAAACCGCTAAACCAAAGACGATGCAGCAAGGGCTTCCTCGATATGAGAGTACGGAACCAATCGGTTCACAATGTTCCAATTCCAACTGTGTGACCCGTACAGAGAGCAGCTCCACCCGCCCCACCTTCGAAGTCCTTTTCAATGGCCCTGGAAGTGGACTGATCCTTC
>JACZXR010000087.1 GCA_022571535.1 Deltaproteobacteria bacterium
TTCAGATCGATCCGATACAGGAGCGCTTTAGCCTCATCCCTCAGGCGGGCTAGCAAAACAATTGGGCAAAGCAGGGAATTGATGGTAGCCAGGGTGACAAAACGATCCTTGCCTCCTACCTTCTCATCGATCAATCGAGCCGCGAACCGCTTTGAGGGTGCTGTCCACCCACGGCGAAATAGTAGCGCCAGGGCAACACCAAGACCGCCTGCCAGAGAAAAAATCAGAGTCTCAACTCCGATGAAATCACGGGTGAAAAAGAAAATCTCGAGATAGAAAAAGGCGATCAGGGGAGGAAAAAACACCGAGAGGGAGTCCCACAGGTCATGCCTTCTCAGTCGCCGGACAAGGTGATCCACCAGCCTCTCGGGCTGCCCACCTTTTTCCATAGAGCGACTCTCCAAGACTGTCTTGTATAACGCGCCTGGTTCCATCGAGATCTTTAATGTCTTTTAGGCTGCTTCCTGTTTCTCTGATAGATGTTTACCGCACGGTTGTGTTCCCGGATCGTTTCGGAAAAGAAATGGGTGCCGTCATTCTTGGAGACAAAGTACAGGTAAGAAACATGGGCTGGAAAAAGGGCGGCTCGGAGGGAAGAGAGGCCTGGGTTACAGATGGGGCCGGGAGGAAGCCCACGAATAAGGTAGGTATTGTATGGACTAGGATTCTGGAGATCCTTCCGCCTCAACTTTCCAGTGAAGCCCTCCAGCCCATAGATCACGGTAGGATCACTCTGCAGAGGAATATTGCGTTTTAGGCGATTATGAAAGACCGCGGAGACAAGGGGACGCTCAGTCTCAACCCCGGCTTCCTTTTCAACTAACGAAGCCAGCGTCACCACCTCGTGGCGACTCAGCCCCAACTTCTTAGCCTGTCTCTCCATCATGGGTGTGAAAATCTCCTGAAATTGCTCTACCATTGCGGTAAGAATATCACGTTCTGTGGCCGAAACAGGAAAATAGTAAGTATCTGGAAAAAGATAGCCCTCGATTCCATTATCTTCCAGACCTAAGAGGGAAAGGATCTCCGTACTCCTCGCCTCCTTGAGAAATTTTTCCTCGTCGGTCGCACCCTCCCTACCTAAGAGATCGGCTATTTCACTTAGCGCAAGTCCCTCCGGAATCGTAATTCGGTGAAAGAGTCCTCTTCCAAGGACCATCCGATCCAACACCTCACGAGGCGCTATGGGCAAATCAAAGCGGTAAACTCCCCAGTGAATCTTCTTGTCCAGGGCCCACAAGCGGGCCCAGAAAGTAAAAAATCTCTCGCTGGGAATGACGCCTCTGTCCTTGAGTTTATTCACCACGGAGGAAAAAGATTCCCCCCGATCCACCTTAACCTCCACCACATGCCGCTTTTGTTGGGCGGGCATATAAAGAAAAACGAAAATAGAGATAAGGAATAAAAGAAGAGAAAGCGAGAGGAAAAGAACGGTCAAGAGAAATTTTCTCACAGTTTTAAAACCTCAAGGTTCCTCTCGGTTTATTCCAAATGGTTAATGAAGGGGCGCGCGGAGGGTGAGGGTCCGACAGCACTGGCTGGAGAGAACTAATTCGCTGTTGTGTTAACCTTTATCCAACCATCGATCTGCCTCAAAAACCCCGCAAAGGGATCACTTCCTGGCTCTGCAGCAAAATAGGCCTTGCGCATGTAGTCGAGGGCACCCGAATAGTACTCAAATTTCTGTGAGAGCTCTTGATAGAGAAGAAAACCAGTGCGGTAAAACGAAAGGTCCAACTCCGAAACCGTCCAGTAGGACCGCCTTCCCTCCTGGAGATAGTAGTCCAGGAATCCGCAATGCTCGACATGGGAGCGGAAAATACCGCTCATAAATAGGGTATAGTCCCCCAGATATTTGCGCCGTGATCTTTCCCTCAGGGGGGACCTATCTTGAAGCATCTCCGGATTGTCAGCCTCCAGGATTTCAACCACACTATCTAATTTCTTCCCTGCCTGAGAACCGATCCGATAGAGATTGTCGGAACGCGCAAAGTCAGTCAGCACGTCCGCCACGTACCTCTCCACCGTAGCATCATTAATGCCCAGCTCCCAGAAGCTCCGGCGAGTCAACCTGAGAAAGAAGGCATTCAACCGACCGGTGGTGATCCTTTTCTCCATACGGAAATCCCTATGCTAGCAAATTGAGGCCGTGTGTAAAAGGTCTTGCTCCGGGTACGAAGGGCTGGTCATATTCCCTGACTTCCTTCGTCACCTTAATCCTTCCTAGCTTCCCCTGGACACAGATGATGTTGCCCACCTTGAGCCGCCCGTGGTAAGTTCGATGATATCGACAACGAAACGGGAATAGGGAGGGGGGATGATTCCGCGCTACGATCTGTTCCTGCGCTTCAAAGCCCATAGAACGCCGCCCCATTCTGGCCATGCCAATTATGGCGTAGAACTTTGCTTAGACAATTAAATATAAAGGACTGCTGGCCATTTTCTACCACAGAGATATAATCGGGCTGTCTGACAAGCAATAGGAGACAGCTATGCAGAGGAATCTCAAAGAAATATTTTTTCGCTTAGACGGTGCTTGGGCCTCCTTTGAGCTCATGTCGATCCGCAAGCGGGAGGATTACCTCAAGCCTTTCCGGGTCATAAGATGCAAGATCGATGACCAGGTTGCCTTCGATGATAGAGAGGAGACAACGAGCCGCACCGAGGCATCTGTCGTGGTTGATATCTTTGGGGCAGAGGAGCATGCGACGGCTTCTGGGCGCGGACCGGTCCAAGCCGTGGACAACGCCATGCGTAAAGTCCTCGAAAAGCACTACCCGCAGCTTTCCGAGGTCCAGTTGGTCGAGTTTGATGTCCGCCTATTGCACCACGGTGAGTTGCCTGAAGATGAGGAGGACAGAGGGGCAGGGGCGCTGGTGAGAGTCCTGGCGATCTTTACCGACAGCAAGGAGAGGTGGGGAACCGTAGGAGTCGCAGAGGACATCCTCCAGGCCAGTTTGGAGTGCCTCATTGACGGCCTTGAATGGAAACTCAGAGGAGAACACAAACACTAGCTCCGAAATTCATCGATCGTTCGCACCCAACCGCTACGGGCCCAGCCCCAAGCCGGAAGATCAGACACAGCCGATATCCTACAGAACCAGGGATTTCCCGTGTCCACCAGCTACTGGAATTCGTCATGATCGCCCAAGACTACCCATGACCCCCAGCGGAGACCTAGGCAAGGTATGGATCGATGTTTTACCGTTCTGAGACTCTCCTCTCTCTCGCCCTTAGTTTTTTTCTCTGGGGTTGCCAGATGGAAAAGTCTTTAATCTTCTATCCGACCTCTGATATAGACCGGACCCCAGAGGAGCTGGGGCTTCCCTACGAGGATATCACCTTCACCACCGAAGACGGTGTCCGCCTCAACGGATGGTTCATCCCATCCCCTGAAGGGGTCCTGACCCTCTTATGGTTTCACGGCAATGCCGGCAATATCAGCCACAGGTTGGACAATATCCGCTTGCTTCACGAAAAGGTCAAAATCCACATTTTCATCTGGGACTATCGTGGCTATGGCCGCAGCGAGGGCAGCGTCTCAGAAAAGGGGACGTACAAGGACGCCACTGCTGCGCTCAAATACCTGAGATCAAGGAAAGACTTGGATCCGAAAAAGTTTGTGTTCTACGGCCGTTCTCTGGGGGCCGCTGTCGCTGTCGACCTGGCAGTCCGTGACGAGCCACTCGCCCTCATCATCGAGACCGCATTCACTTCCATTCGAGAGATGGCTAAACTGGCCTTTCCCTTTCTACCCATCGGCCCTTTTCTTCGGACACGATATGATACCCTGGAGAAGATCAGACAAGTCCAAGGGCCCCTTCTCATATTACACGGCGATCAGGACGACATTGTTCCTTATGCGCAAGGGAAACGGATCTTTGACGCAGCCCCGGAGCCCAAGGAGTTCTACACGATCCGCGGTGCCCGCCACAACGACACCTTTATCGTGGGCGGGGATCCCTACTTTGCGGCTTTAAAGGATTTCATTGAGCGGGCCGCTGCCCTACGGTCTGGAGGATAGCCCCTGCAGATGCTCTGAACGAGCAATATTGCAGGGGCCACAAGGAGGTTAATGGGTATGAATTGGGCTGGAGGCTCTGCTAGCCCGATCCGAAATTGCCCATTCGGCTAAGGCTCTCAGAGAGTAATTAAAAAGATCCCCGCTCTCGATCTTTTTTCGGATCGGGGCTAGGATAAATTTCAATGGATGCCCCGTATAAGGCTCTCACCATTGCCGGTTCGGACTCGGGGGCAGGGGCCGGGATTCAGGCGGATCTTAAGACCTTCGCTGCTCTCGGCGTTTACGGCACGTCTGTCATCACAGCCATTACTGCGCAGAACACCAAGGGCGTCACTCAGATTCTGGAACTACCCCTGGATCTGATCTCGGCCCAAATCGACGCCGTGATCGAGGATATTGGAGCCTTCGCCCTCAAAACCGGCATGCTTGCCAATGCGGGGATCATAGAGGTCGTGGCAGAGAAGATCCACCAGCACCGTTTGCAAAATCTCGTCGTGGACCCGGTAATGGTAGCCAAAGGAGGAGACATCCTCTTGCGCCAGGACGCCATTGACACGCTTCGCTCCCGCCTTCTCCCTCTGGCCACGATTGTCACCCCGAACCTCCCTGAGGTAGAGCAGCTGACCGGCATCAAAGGGACCCGAATACAAAATTTAAAGGATGCCGCAAAGCATATCATCGACATGGGGGCAAGAAGCGTTGTGATCAAGGGAGGTCATAAAAAGGGTCCAGCTGTAGATCTCTTCTATGATGGAAAGGAATTCCGCCACCTCAGGGCCCCCAGGATTTCTACGGCAAACACCCATGGAACCGGCTGCACTTTTTCCGCAGCCATCACCGCCGGCTTGGCCAAGGGAGAAAAACTGGAAAAAGCAGTTGTTCAGGCTAAGAGATACATCACTCGGGCAATTCGCGAAGGATTTGCGATCGGCTCAGGACACAGCCCTGTTCATCACTTTTACCGTTTCTGGGAGAAAATTTAGCCTCCAGGAGAGTTCACACTTGATCCAATGATATTCTCGCCTCATAGATCTCCGAAGATCTCGCATCTCTGCTGATGGTCCGTGGGTAGTGAAAATGATAAATTGAGGATTGCTTAAGCCGATCGATCGAGACAATTTTAAAACCACTTCGGCGGTGGTCGGATCTAAAGTCCATTAATGCCCTGCCAAAGAAAAGCTCAAAAACCATCTTACGGTGCAAGATTAACATCTCAGACCACGGTGATCCGAAAGGATCCGAGTTTCGCCAGTGAAATTTCTTGACAGGGAATGTGATTCTTGATAAATTCTCTCCGATGTCTATAGTGCGCAGGAAGATCTTGAGCTTGACGCTTGCCTTCTCTATCATCTTGTCACTGCCCACCCTGAGCGCAGCGCAAAGCCTTTCTCAGCCGGAACCAGCTCCTGCTGAACTCGACGAGGAACAACAAGCCGGGCAGGATTTTGGATGGGGGGTCGGTTCCGTTCTCGCCAGCGTTTTCTATAGTCCGCTCAAGCTCACCTATGCGGGCCTTGGCCTCATCACGGGTGGGTTGGCCTTTGTCTTGAGTGGTGGAAGGCCAGACGTAGCCAATAACATTATCTACCCAGCAATCCAGGGTGACTACGTCATTACGCCGAGTCATCTCAAAGGCGAGGAGCCTGTGATCTTCCTGGGGCCGCCTCCACTCGATGGTTCGAAGACCGAGCAACTATCACTTTCCCAGTCACCTTCCGGACGCTAACCCCGTCCAAATATTTTGACCCTGCTGAGGCTTCTTCCGGTATCGAGAAACATTAGCAGGTTCTAGCGTCCAGTGCTCTACTATTTTTGAATTTGGGTCAACCACCAAAACAGACCCCGCGCTGAGAGGACTTAATAAATTCCAAAAGAGCGGTCAGGTCCGTAGAAATCTCCGAGTTGCTCTCGATTTCCTTTATCGCCAGGGAGAGATTTCGGCCCTTTCTAAACAAAATGCGAAATGCCTCTCTAATCTTTCGGATCCTCCTTTCATCAAAACCAGCCCGCTTCAGGCCGACCACATTCACACCGCGTACCGTATGCTGCCAGTCAATAATCGAATAGGGGGGTACATCCCGGCTAGTCCCGCTGAGTCCTCGCATCAACGACAGTTCCCCTACACGAACAAACTGATGCACCAAGCAGTGAGCAGAGATAAAAGCCCGGTCCCCCACCTCTACATAACCTCCTAAAAGGGCACCATTGGCCATAACAATATGGTCTCCCAGCCTGCAGTTGTGCGCCACGTGAGCGCTTACCATTAGAAAATTGTGGTTCCCGATTACTGTAGATGACCCGGGTGCAGTCCCCCGGTGAACCTGAACATACTCGCGCAGGACATTGTGGTTTCCAATCCTGAGATAAGTCTCTTCCCCTCGATAGGCAGTGTCCTGCGGGGCGTCGCCGAGAATGACCCCCGGATGAATTTCGTTCTCCTCGCCAATTTCGGACCAACCCAAGATTGTGGCGTGGGCCATAACCCGGCTCTTTCGACCAATCCTAACAGGCCCATCCACTACTACATAAGGACCAATTTCGGCTTCCGGATGGATCTCGGCAAGGGGATCAATAATAGCAGAGGGATGAATCGTCATGAGATCAGCTCTGCTCAGACTGAACCCTCACCAGGGTCATCGTCTTCCCCCTCGGTCTCGTCCTCTAATTTTGCTCCCGGAATGCGGTATCTCTCGTCAGCCCAAGCTCCGAGATCAATAAGCCGACACCGCTCGGAACAGAAGGGGCGGCAAGGATTGCCCTCAAAGTGGACCTCGACCTTACAGCTCGGACACCTAACCACACGGGTCATAAGAACTGGACCTTTACAGATCTTCCTCTCTTTAACCTATTTTGTTTGTCCACGTCCACCCTTGTGAAATTGAGCCGTCAATATTCGGCGGCACAAATCAGAGGTGTGGGACACGCTTGCTCATAACCCTACCCCGTGACAGAAAAGGAAAATTGGTTTGTTAGGAAAATTTAACGAACTGCCCGTGGTTTGTTTATTGAAATGTTGGAGCGGGCGACCGGGGTCGAACCGGCGACGTCCAGCTTGGGAAGCTGGCATTCTACCACTGAATTACGCCCGCTCAGATTGGGATGCAAGGAATCCGTTTGAACCTAACCTAGACCTCCATTTTATAGAATCGTTTTCCATTGTCCGAAAGAATCCTCCGTTTGGCAATATCCAAAAGGTCTTTTCGTGCCTCAACCTCCTGTGTCGCCTCGTCCAGATCAGGTTCTTGTGTGTAATCGCTGGCATAGAGAATCTGATCTTTTCCCACTCGCTCGATCACGTAAGGAAGCAAATTCTCCCACAGCTCTGAATGGTAGTAGATCTGTCCTCCATTCATGTACTTGCTTGGCTTCTTTTTTAGCAGAGGGGCCTGAGGATATCTATTCCCATATGTCAAAATGTCGATTTGTCCCATGGGTGCTGCCTCTCCTCTTTTACAATCCCTCCCTGGGTTATTTCAAGGGCCTCCAAGGTTATCGACAAGGTCAAGACTCCCTAGTCGTTATCACCATTCAACAGAAGCATACTTTGATTGGTACCATGCTTGACAGAGAAAAGGCAATCCCTTAATTTGAGAATCTGACTCCAACGTGCCTGAAAAAATGCGTATTCGATTCCTCAATGGGCATGGCCCAATAGGAATCGATGGGACATTTCATTTTTTTTAATGTGGCCGAATCCGACCAGAGTTCTTCTTGCCAGCTCTCTCTTTCTACTTCTTCTCTTTGCCAGCTCTAGCCTATTCACGGTGCCGGGACAAATGCCGGACGATACCTTTGCCCAGGCTCGCAGGTCCATGGTGGAAAAAGACCTGCGTGGACAGGGGATCAAAGATCCCAGAGTGCTCGAAGCGATGGCGACGGTCCCTCGCCACCTCTTCGTACCGGAGAGTCAGCGCTTTCAGGCATACCGGGATCGAGCCTTGCCCATAGGTGAGGGGCAAACCATCTCTCAACCCTACGTCGTGGCACTGATGACTGAGCTACTGGAGATTAAAGTGACCG
>JACZXR010000088.1 GCA_022571535.1 Deltaproteobacteria bacterium
TGGCTTTATCGGTGGCTTATTGAGCGGGTTTATCGGCTCCGGGGGAGCATTCGTACTGACCCCAGCGATGATGAGTATGGGCCTGCCAGCCATTGTCGCGGTCGCAAGTAATATGTGCCACAAGTTTCCAAAAGCCCTGGTAGGTGCCGTCAAGCGTGCCAGTTTTGGGCAGGTAGATGTAAAACTAGGTATTGTAATGGGTATCCCGGCGGAGATAGGGGTGACCGTTGGGATAAGTGTGCAGACCGCCATCAAGGGAGCCTATGGAGATGCGGGTTCTAACCTTTATGTGTCTTTGGTGTTTGTCATAGTGCTGGCGATAGTGGGGGGTTATGTTTTACGTGACGCTTGGAAATCTAACAAATCGGGGAACGAGGATGAGGAACAGGTGAGCAAAGTGGCGCGTTGGCTACGATCGGTTCATATCCCCGCTACCATGGTGTACTTCAGGAGTATCAATGCGAGAGTGTCGATTTTGTTCATCCTTCCCCTGGGATTTGCTACGGGCCTGTTAGCAGCTGCGATTGCCGTGGGGGGATTTATCGGTGTCCCTGCCATGATCTATGTATTGGGTGTACCCAGCCTAATGGCTTCTGCGACAGAATTGGTCATTGCCTTTATCATGGGTATGGGAGGATCCATTGAATTTGCCTGGAGCGGTTTCGTGGATGTTCGACTGGCCATGGTGATTCTCGCGGGGTCGCTCTTTGGCATTCAGTTAGGGGCTATGGGCACGACCTACGTCGAGCCCAATATGATCAAGTTGGTTATGGGCGTGATTATGATTCTCGTCTTGTTGAGTCGTGCCATCGTCATTCCTGTTTATCTTTCCACCTTGGGATACATTGAAAAATTGACAGAGGGTACTATCAGCGTCTTAAGAGTCGCCAGTTTCAGTACGTTAGCACTGGCCCTAGTGGTGGGGGGAGGCATAATCCTTTTCTCCTTGTGGCGTGGCGTTCGGGCAGAAATAGAACGGCGAGAAGAAATAGAGAAGGCGCTTGTGGTGGAATAATCAACGCGGAGAAAGGGTCCGTTTGCCGGCAAATCTAGAATCCACAGGTTGCGGATACACGGAAGATGAGGTTAACCTATACTTTTAGTTATCCGTTTGGGTCTTATGGCTCGAACCAGTAAGCAGGATTGTCTTTAAAGATCCCCTTGGGGATCTTGGCATAGACGAGGTTCACTATGTCCACATCTTCGCCGATTACCAGGTCCACCGACAAGCTCGCTAGTGCATAAGCATCTGCAGAGCTCAGGTGCTTCTCTCGCTCGAGAAAGTTGACGGCTTCTTGGACGGCGATTTTTGTTGCTTCGTTAAGATCAACGCTCATCCCTATGGTGATGTATTCTGTGGATGTTTCCGCCATGGGCGACTTCAGCTCCTTGCCCTTGTGAAGGATAAACTGAAGGGTCGGTGTGAGAGAAATCTCTAATGCTCCTCCATCTACCTCGCCGTCGCCTTGGACGCCGTGGCCGTCCCCTGTGAAGAACTGGGCCCCCTTATTAAATACCGGTAGGTAGAGGGTAGAACCTTTGACAAGTTTCTTGAGATCCATATTGCCACCCCAGGCACCTGGTGGTGTCGAGGAGACCAATCCCATAGTCCTCGGTGGGGCTACGGCCATGATCCCCATAAAAGGATCGAGCGGTATCTCAATGTCTTCTGAGAAGAGGGCCACGTTCCTGTCCAGGTCGAGGTGGATTACCTTCGGGGTGAGTCCCTGGATCAGGTCTGGCAGAACCCCTCTCCCCGGGCCTGTGTTGTTGACGCCATAGGGGACGCGAAATTTAATATCCAGGACACGCACTTCCAGCATGTCCCCGGGTTCTGCCTCTTCGATATAGATCGGGCCCGTGAGGAAATGGACGCCTGCGCCCTTGGGACGTATCACCTGGGAGTAAATTGCCATGGCATCCGGAAGGACTTGATCAGGCACTATCCCGTGGGCGCCGAAATATTTTACCGGGTCCTGGCTGGTGGTAAGCCCCTGGTGGGACAGGGTATCGATCCGGACGACCTGGCCCGACTTGATAGTGAGCGCTGCCGGCAGGTTGGCTGCCAGGTAGCCCCACAAAACGGTATCGGGTGTAGAGCTCAAGGTAGCATCAGGGGCACTTTGGCTCATTGTGTGTGGTCCTCGCGTATCGATGGTTCGAGCTGTCGGACTACGACTCATGGCTTGAAGGGTATCCGAAAACAGTCCGCTGTGTCAATGTGGTGGCGCTTCCATACACCCCCCATTCATTAGAATTACCATAGGCAGACCGATCGACGATGATGAATACCCCGGCAACCAATCTCATCACGATGAGCTTGAGGATCACTTGTAGTTGACATCTAGGCCCGTCAGCAAGACAATCCGTCTCGATAGGGATAAAACGGATCTCAAGAGTTGGGTGAACTCTTATACCAATGATTAAATGATTCTCATTGGTGACTTGGTGTTGTTAGGAAATTCTGCCTAGGAGGTTTTTATGAGCTATTGGTCAAAGGTACGTGTTGAAATCGATGAGATGGTCAATCGTCAATTTGAAACCCCCGAATACCGGAAGTTGTTTGGTGTGAAACTCACGCCCTCAAGGCAGAAAATTTTGGATCTCCATTATCCTCACTATATAAAAAGCCGGCGAGATTGTTGGTCCGCTGCGCAGAATAAAGCCCCGCTTGACGTGAAAAGGGCCATCTGGGAGCACGAGAAGGACGAGTTGATCTTTGACAAGAGGCTGGGCGCGGCCCACCTGACGGATGAACAGATGGATCAAGCCACCGGAGAAGAGAACCTCCTGCCCGGGACACAAGCCGCCTTATGGGCGTGGTTTTCTCTATCGACGACAAGGCCGTGGCTTGAGTGCCTGATGGTCAACCACATCACGGAACGGAAAAACAACTCGGAAATTGTCAAAGGGGGAGGGTATACGACGCGGATGGCCATGAAGAGGATCAGAGAACTCGGCGGGACGGTGGAGACCCTGGATGCGAATACTAAAGTGCATATGACGGCGGATATCGAGCATTCCGAAATGTTTGAACCCATATTTGAAAAATACCTGCTAGATGAGAGGACGGCTCAGGCCGTGATCCGGGCTGCCGGCGACAGCCTCATCTTGGATCGGGCCTACCGGGGGACCCTAGCCTCTGCCATGCTGGAAATTCCGGATTCTAAGGCCGCTTAGTCTTCAGCGCGCAAACGGTATTACCCAGATGAGCATGCCCAGCAGATAGCAGATCAGGCTGGCGACGAGAGTAAATGGTATGCTCCAGATAAAAAACTCCCGGAGTGATATTTTGCGCTTCTCCTCCCGCTCACAGATGTTTAAGGCCACGTACAGGGCTGGGGCTCCAGCCACGGTCAGGTTACTCCCGAGCGTCCCTGACCAGACCAGCATCCACCACAGCGGCCAGGTCTCAACGCCCTGCTGCCCCAGGTCGCGAATGGTATAGAGGAAAGTCAGAATGTAGGCATCATGTTCTACGATACCCACAATGGGCACCGTCACCCAGTATAGAAGGGAAGCGCCCAGGATCAGGTTCTCTTTGAACAGGGGTGTCAACAATGCGGCCAACTTTCCCAGAAGTTCAGCCTTCTCCAATCCCCCCACAAGTGCGAAGAGCGAGATGTAAAAGATGATCGCCCGCCAGTCGAGCTCCTTGAGTATCTCCTCAAAATCGGGTTTCTGTATTCGGCGGCCAAATATCTCCAGGATCAGGATCAGCACTAATGCCCCGCTCAGGGCGATGAACCCTAATTTGACACCCAGGACTTGTCGAAACGCCATCGCTACTATTGTGGCGAGGAATCCCCCGACTACTATGAACGCAAACAGTCGATCGGGCAGCTGAGCATCGATGGGTAGCTGACCTGCGGTTTTGGACTCATTTTGATTTGATGATGAGGCGGTGCGAAAGCCGTACAGGTACATGGCTCCGAGCGTCACCACAAAGGTCACCATGAGAATCGGAAACGAAGAGGGTCGTCCGGCCTGCCAGATGAAGTCCAGGAATTCCGCACCCGAAACACTGTGCAGCATCTGAGGCGGCAGATCGCCCAACAGGAGTGCCGTGCCCATAAAGTTGGCACTGAATCCGATCATCAGGATTACCGGTGTGAGGGGAAGACGCAGGTGGCTGATGATGGGCAACGCCACAGGGGCCAGCATCAGGATCACGACCACGTTGTCTACTACGACGGAGAGCAGCCCCGCCATCATGGAAAGGATCATGACCAGGAGTCCCGAATGTCCACGTGACAGACGCAACGCCTGAATGGACAGCCACTCCGGCACGCCTGTCTTGCCAAAGTAGCCTGCAATCACCCAGATGCTCACCAGGATAGCCATGACGTTCCAATCCACGGACAGAAACGCCTCCACCTCGCTCATCACCCCGGTCCAGATCATGGCCAACACCCCGAGCAGGGCCGCCACGGAGCTATCGATGATTCCCGTGATCACGATCACGATGGTTACCAGGAAGATTGCCAGGGTCAGCCACGCTGTCATTTCCATCGGGAGATTCCCTTTTTGTGTCTTGGAACTGGGTTCATATCCGCTCCGGTGAAGGGGTAGGTGAACAGATCCTTTGCTCGATACAAGACAGAGGCAACGCCGCTCATCTCATTGAGCAAGGCCAGAGCGGACAGAGTCTTTTCTTTATGACGGCGGGTTCTCCTTGGGCAAGTAATAGGCCTGTAGTGCCGGTTTATAGGACCGTTTCAGTCGGGTAGTTTGGGTCTTTCATGCCTACGTTGTACTGGGGGTCGACGCTCTGCTCCTGGAATAAAGCATCGCTACAAATCGATAGGCCAAGTGAGCAAACTTGGAATAGGGGATGTAGACCAGGAGGCTGAAGATAAAGACCAGATGGATGAAGTAGACCCAGTAGGCTAGGGGAGGGATGTCTGCCAATCTCAGGATCTCAGAGAGAAAACCGGTAAGGGTGGTTAAGGTAAGAACCCACAGAAAGAGCCAATCCCAGTATGTGCTTTTCCCGCCTTGTTCGCTGCCTTTGAGCCTGTGATACAGGAAGATCCCACACGCTGCCAGCACCGCAGCTCCGCTCACGTTACCGAGGATTTTTACCGGGTGCCAGAGGGGCCAGGGCGTCAGATAGCCAAAGGCGTAGATACCAATTCCAACGGAGGTGGTTGTAATCACCAAGCCAAGGAACCCATAAAAAACCGCCAGGTGGCTCTTGTGAAGATGTGACTTGTAGCTTTCTCGCGTCCCTACTCTATCTTCCTCACACTGTTTGAACTTCCTGTGCATGAGCACATCTACCAGTGTAGGGATGAAGCCTTTCACGGGGCCACCGTTTTCTGATGCTAAGGAGTAGTCATTCATACCCTTCCAGTACCGTAAGCCTCCGATTATGGCATTGACTGCAGCAGCACCCACTCCCAGGCTAAAAATAACCTCGATGTAAATAATCGGCAAGAACTTGGAAAAAACAATCTGGCCAGTGGGAAGAGAGGTCAGGTTCCCCAGCAAGGCAAGCACGGCTAAAAGTATAAGCGCAGGAAAGGCAAAGAGGAGTGGTAAGTACTTAGCTCGGCTTACGGCCTTACCCATAAACCCGGGAACCGAGTAATGGGTAATGCTGTAGTCCCTCAGTGTGGACATCACATCGGCAGGCTTAGCATCTCTCGGGCAGTACGTGTTGCACAGGTTGCATTGATGGCAGAGCCACACAGCCGGATCGATCAGAAGCTTATCTTTCAACCCCCACTGGACCCAGATCATCTCTTTACGAGGAAACGGATCGGCATCGGTGGAAATAGGGCATACCACCGAGCAGGTCCCGCACTGATAGCACGAGGTCAGATCGTGTGCGCCGAGACTTAGGATATCCCGTTTAAACTCCAGGTCAGGCTGAACCAAAGTTGCATCTGCCATCCTATTCCTTCCTAGAATCGTCTTCTGAGTTTTCAGCTATTAGCCTTCAGCAAAAAGAGGAGGTACCGAACGCTAAAATCCTTTAAAGGGATTGAGCCCCACTTTCTTTATTCGATCGACAAAGTCGCTCAGCATCAGCGGAATTTTGTCCGAGTCTGATATCTCGACTTCCATGAAATTGATCCTCTCCGGTTCGAGTGCTAGCCGGTTCAATGTCTCTTGGACATTCTCCATTCGCTTGGCCGACAGCTCGCTTCCTTGTATATAATGGCACTGGTAGTCCTCGCCCGCCTTGCATCCCATCATGGCTACCCCATCAAAGCCTCGCGATAGAGCATCAGTGATCAGGATGCTGTTAACCGAACCCAGGCATCGCACGGGAATCACCCTCACGCTGGCTGGATAGTTAAGTCTGTTGATTCCCGCCATGTCTAATGCGGGGTAAGCGTCGTTCTCACAGGCGAAAGCAAGAATTCGCGGTTTTGCTTCATCGTCTTCGGGTATCTCTACCGCCTTGATCATGGAGGAAAGCATGTCAACGGAATAGTCATCAAACGAGATGATTTGTACCGGGCAAGCCCCCATGCAGATGCCGCATCGCCGACACCGGTTTGTGTCGAGTACCGGATGTCCCTTTGCATCTACTTCCAGGGCACCGAAGGGGCATTCCTGTGTGCACCTCCCGCATGAGGTGCAATTCTGCATGAAAAAGCTCGGGTAGGAGAGATCGCCAACCCGCGGATGGACCGCCGCCCCAGCCGATGAGCTTTCAATGCATTGAATGGCCTTGAGTGCTGCGGCTGTTCCATCCCTTGCGCTCGCGGCTAGATCCATGGGCTGCCTGACACAGCCCGCGGAATAGATGCCCGTCCTACGGGTTTCGTAGGGAAAACAGATGAAGTGTGAGTCTGCAAACCCGTACTTGGTAGTGGGCAACTCTTTACCCTGGAGATACTCAAGATTCAGGCCGTCGGAATCTAAGATGGCTGGCACCATACCAATGGAAAGGATAAGCATGTCTGCTTTTATTCTGATGGTTCCTCCCAAAAGCGTGTTTTCCACCTCTAGGACGATGTTTTTCTCTTCATCTTCTATTACCCCCTTGACCTCGCCTTGGGAAAAGAAAACGCCCTCGTCCTTTTGCACTCTTTTGTAGAAGTATTCATATTGTCCCGGAGTGTTCATATCCTGATAGAACAGATAGACGCTCGAATTCGGATAGTGCTCTCTCAGATAGACAGCCTGTTTTAACAACACCAGGCTTGTCACATTGCCGCTGTAAGGGTAATGCTTCTCATCCGCCGAACCTTCGCATTGAACGATAGCTACGTTTTTCACATCCCTGCCATCCGAGGGACGCACGATCTTACCCCCTGAAGCCAGCTCCTCAAACATGACGCTCGTGATGACGTTCTGGAATTTACCGAAGCCGTAGTTTTCGAATTCCGTTGCGTCGTAAGGTTTCCAGCCGGTAGCAAGCACGATGGCACCGACCTTCGCACTCTCGAATTTCCCATTTTGTCTTACGGTAACTTCAAAACTACCCGGTTGGCCGGAGATCTTTTCGATCTCGGTCGAAACGTATACCCTGATATTTCCGTGGCCCTCAACTTCTCTGATCTTAGTTTCTATTCCGGTATCTTCGAGATCCCTATAGGGAGGATGTTTGGGAAACTGCCTTTGCAGCTTCGCAGCGAACCCACCGAGTCGCTGAGCCTTCTCCACAAGGACGACTTTGAAACCAGCTTTGGCGGCATCCAAGGCACCTGTCAGTCCTGCTACTCCTCCTCCAACCACCAGGATGGTCCTATCCGCCGCCGAGGTCTTGGGCTCAGGGGTTTCGGTCCTCTGGGCGTCCACCACTCCCATTCGCAGGTAGTCCTCCGCCAGGCCCTGGGTCAGGCTGTCTTGTTGCCCTTTGACGGTGATAGCCAGCTCGCACTCGCATATGCGACTCTTGACGCTCCACCAGGGCTGGATGTGGTTATCGCCGCGGGTGGAGGTGTAGGCCTACTTCTGGTTGCCCTTGCCGCGGCGTCTGCCTTCCTCGCGTTCACCTCTCATCGCAAACTGATTTCGAGTGCGCGGAAAAGACTCGCATTCGTTCTTTGGATCGCCGTGATTCCCGCTTCCGC
>JACZXR010000602.1 GCA_022571535.1 Deltaproteobacteria bacterium
ACTAAATAGCTCATTAATTGCGGCCTGGGGATCCACCACTCAACAAACCCAAGCCTGGAGCAGCTTCAGGGCCAAAACGAATTGACAAAATAGTAAATCTGGCGAGGACTCAATTAAAGCGTCGATTAATTGCAGCGGGGGATGAAAACGGCCTGTAAGAGCCTGCCAAGACTCCGCTTTCTAGTCTATTGACACCCCCCCCAGACTCTACTAGAAGGGAACCATGAGAATTCAATGAGAGGCTCTCCAGCATTGATATGACATTAATCACGCGGTGAGGCCAAAGAGACGAACATATAAGCGGTCTTCGGGAATAACTGGATCTTGAGCTGAAACCGGAATAAGAGTTATGGAGGTCTAAAATGAAGAAAGCAATAATGGTCGCGGTGTTCAGTTTGCTTCTTATTGTTTTGGTGCGTGTCCCCATAGCGGCTCAGACACTGAAAACTGTCAAAGTAACGATCCCCCGAAACACCATAAGCATGCTGAACTACCCTGGTGCGAGGGATGCAGGGATTTTCCGAAAACATGGCATCGACATCCAGATTGATGCGCGAGGGTTCAAAGGTTTCATGGCGTCCTTTCCTAGTAGAGAAACTCTTGTAGGAACTCCTTCGGGGTTAGCGTCTATAGCACGGATGAACCAGGGACTTGACATTGTGATAATTGGGGGAGGACTTACCGTGATGCAGCGGGTGGTTGTCCCCAAGGGCTCCCCGATTCGGAGCCTCTCAGACCTGAGGGGTAAGAAATTCGGGACCTTTTCATCCGCCGCTGGCAGCTTCAAGACACTCAGGACTGTTGGGCTCGAAGGCTTTGGCATCGATTTGATCAAAGAGACAAAAGTCGTTGTGGCCCCCCCTCCGGTTTTGATGGCGCTCCTGGATAAGGGAGAGGTTGACGCTATGTGGAATGTTAGTTCCTTCACCATCAGAGCAGCTTCCCAACCCGGCAAATACCGTCTTGTCTTTACCCCTGACGATTACTGGAAGGAAAGGACCGGGCTACCCCTTTTGTGGTCTGCGCCTATAGTCGCCTGGAGGGACTGGATTCAGCAGGACCCCCAGAGAGCAAAAGGCATGGTCGCAGCACTGCATGAGTCTTATCAATGGCTCAGGGAGAACTCGGACGCCGCCATTAAGAAGTATGGAATATTAGCGGCAGTAAAGACCCCTGCAGAGGCAAAAGTCTACAAGAGGTGGCTGAAGGAGAAACGCTTTTTTCTAGACCGGTGGGACTCCCATGTAATTGATGTTCAATGGAAGTTCCTTGAGATTGCCAAACGAGTCGGTGTGCTCAGCAAAGTTCCCTCGAAGGAAAAACACACAATGGTCTTACGCTAGGAGAATCGTGTTGCAGCAAAGCTTCTTGGGGCAGTTATTGTTCCTGGCCTGATAACCTTTCTCTTCCTTGAGAAGTGATTAAAGAAAATACCCGAGACAATCTTCTCTTGGATCTTCACTCTTTCCTGCGTACTCGCCTTTTCTCCGGTTGTGGGATGGTTGAGAACGTGACCCTGCCTATTAGGGTCTGATACAGAACAACCCCAAGCCCAGAGCGGTCCTGGGCCCAGAACAGGTTGACATTTTTCGCCTCTCGTTAATGGAACCCTACTAGCGGGAAAAGATGGGCCTCACGGTCCCCCGTCACGATAGTTCTTCGAGCAGTGCCTTTGCCTCTTTCAGGTCGACGGTGTCAAACCCTTCAGTAAACCAGCCGTAAACTTTCGCCAGCATTTGTCGTGCTTCGTCTTTCTTGCCCTGTCTTTGCCAGAGGCGGCTTAAGCTTGTCACCGCCCGTAACTCGAACGACTTTTGCTGCCGCGTGCGGGCGATCTCGATCGCACGGCGAAAAGAGGTTTCGGCTTCTCCAAATGCAGGGACGGCTTGCCCTAGAAGCAGCTTACCCTTGAGTCGAAGAAGCTCGGGTTCAAATATAATCCCCTCCATCGCCAACCCCTCGGCCACCGCCTGCAGTCCTTTCTCGGTCTGTCCCACCTTCTCACACGCCTCGGCGAACATAGTGAGGACGAACGCTAATGATCTCCCTGTCGCCCTCATGGCCCTGATGGCCGCCAGCGCCTTGTGGAGCTGCGCAATGCGTTCTTCGCCGTGTCCTTCCTCGACCATCAAGCGTCCCAAGAAAAC
>JACZXR010000603.1 GCA_022571535.1 Deltaproteobacteria bacterium
CTTTTTTACTTACCCCGTACCCCAGAACGCCCCGTGCGTAAGCGCGGGGATGAATGTTCCGACCTCCCTGTAGGGGCAGCGCCCCAAAGCTACGGACGTAAGTCCGTGGTACGGGGTTTACAGCCAGCCGATGAAGCTGATCTGGAGGCCGTTCTTTCCTCTCCGGCGCCGGTAGGAAAAGAAATCATTTGTCGCGCAGCTCGTGCAGGGACCTATCTGATAAGTTTTTTCAGAAGTGACTCCGGCCTCCTCCAACTGTAGGCGATTCAAGTGTCTTAGATCAAGATATGATCTGTCGTCTCTCCATTGAAGAGTTTTTTCTGCCACACCTCCCCACTTTTGGACCATTGGAACGGAGACGTCAGCTCCGATCTCATAACAGCATGGGCCGATCGCCGGACCCATTGCTACCTCTATGGAAGCCGGCTCTACATCGTATCGTTCCCGCAGATGGTTGACCATTTTTATGGAGATACCTCCCAGGGTCCCACGCCATCCTGCGTGCAACCCGGCAACTAATTTCCTCTCAGGGACGTTGAAGAGAATCGGCACACAGTCTGCCGTGAGAACCCCAAGGAAAATTTCCCTTTCTTCCGTCACCATCCCGTCTGCCTCTCCTGCTTCCTTCAGGTGCTTGTCTCTGATGTCGATGATGTGGGGTCCATGCACCTGTCTCATGGTGACGATCCGTAGATCGTGGAGGCCTACGGTTTTTTTCATGTCACATAGGTTGTCCTTTACCAGCTCCGGGTTGTCTCCGACGCGGAAGGAGAGGTTAAGGCTGCTATATCCCCCTCGGCTCTTCCCCCCCTGGCGACCTATAAAGCCGTGAAACAAACCTTCCCGGTGTTCCCACTGCGGGACTTTAAGCCAAACCAGATCCATACAACGGACATTATGGTGATTTCTGCCCGCCGGTGCAATATTCCCTGTCGGGTAGCACGGAGGTCCAGATCAAGGATCAGCACGAAGGTAGGGTACGAGCCTCCAGCTTGACCCCGATTCACTATCAACATCCCCGAATCGTATTTTCGCATAGCCAATAGGACTGACTTGACAAGTAGGGGAGATCCAGATTGCCTGTGATAGCCTATTGAACAATATTGCGCTTGAGGTATTCTATCCGGCGGCCTTAGCGTGGCTGAATTTCCTTTGTCTCTGCCGGCTTGGTTGCCTTACAAAAGCGTATTCACGGAATCGCGTGATTGTAAAATTTGATCCTTGACGCGTGCGCTATATGGCGCTGTCAACACAGAGGTACGATGCCCCGTAATGATCAGGTTACCCGCCAGTGGTATTTGCTCAGGGAGCTGGGAAGCGGGAAAGGGCTTACGCTCCGGGAGATGCGGCAGCGCCTACCTGAGGAAATTCAAAGACATGACCGGACCCTGCGTCGCGACATCGAAGCCTTAGAAGCTGCCGGCTTTCCTATCACCACGAACAGCATAAACGGCCAGACACGGTGGAAGCTCATCGAGTGCTTCCATCAAGTCCCCGCCTTATCCTTTTCGCCTACCGAGCTGATGTCCCTTACCTTCAGCCGAAACCTGTTGAAACCTTTAGAAGGGACAGCAATTCAAGCCTCTCTCAGCTCGGCCCTGAACAAGGCCGCTGCTGCCTTGCCGCCCCAAGGGGTCGATTATGTCCATGAAATGGAGCGCGTGTTTCAGTCGGATTGGGACCCCACAAATCCAACCGGGAGCATAGAGACAAGATTGATCGCATTACCGAGGCCATCTCCCGGGCGCGCACGGCGCAGATCCGTTACTTCTCAGCTTCTCGTAACGCCACCAGCCGGAAGGAGGTAGACCCCTATCGGATCTGGTATGCAGCCGGCGGGCTTTACCTGATCGCTTACTGTCACCTGCGGCGCGACGTCAGGATGTTTGTCGTCGAGCGAGTAGGCGCGATGAAGCGCTCTAAGAGAGTTCTGCTTAGGTTTCCCCCCTGGACGCCGTGAAAGCGGAGATGAAGACCGTCCGATTTCCCCGCACGACCCAGGCTGGATTCCGCCAATGTGTGGAGCTGTCCGAAACGGCAGATCGCTGGCTTCGACAATCTATTCGAGATTCACATCCCGGAGTCATTGAGGAAGAGATAGAAAAAGAGCGGCGGTTGTTGCTGGCGCGCTCCTGTGCCGCAGAAA
>JACZXR010000089.1 GCA_022571535.1 Deltaproteobacteria bacterium
TGTGTAATCGAATTCTACCTTATGTCCTCCATAATGTTATAAGCTGTACCGTGAAGGTCTTCTCTTTTCTTACGGATCAAGATGGGAAGCGTTTGTGGAATATTTAGAGACCAACCGATCGGGTGCAAAAGAGCTCCGATTCCGATGTAAAAACAGCTAAGAATATACGCCTCCCAGAATCTCCACCCCAATAGAGAAAGCAATCCGGGCCCTGTAATCAGTCCAAGACCGACCCATAGGAGTAAAGAGCGCGGCCAAGAAAGCATATTTCACCTCTCTTCAAAGGAGTCCATTTTTCTCCGTTTCAACACCTTTCCAGCATCCTTTAATTAACTATACCACTGTCTGGGTACCGTTGTGTAACTGAAGGGCCTGATATGAAGCAAATGGATTGCCAATTGTGCCATCCATTGCTTCCACATTGACATAGAGTCTCCTCCACGGCGGTGGCTGGCGAATGCCATACTTTAATGGGTGACCCCTATCCGTGTCACTTCGACCGCACCGTCCCTCTGGAGCCGAACGACATTAACCGTGCCGGCATAGTCAGGGGACCCCGAATAATAGGCGTTGATCTGCTTGTCGCCCACACGCGCCGCTGTATTCCAGTGTCCCAGGGCAACATAATCAGCGCCGGTCGCGATAAGGTCGTCACTACGGATTAGCCAGGAACCGAGAAAGCGGCCCGGGACGTCCGGTTCTTCAACGTAGTGGCCGTGTGCGACAGCGAGCTGCCAGCGCGTCGAACGAGAACGCGGCCTCACCAGAGGCGACATATCCGAGTAGTCCAGGTGCGCCCTGCCCCAGACCTCTATCCCAAGCCCGGGGAAAACCGCTGCTTCGGCGATGGTGAGGCCGAGTACACACACGTTCGAAGGGGCCCCCAGCTCGGCGCGTCGATAGACCGAGTCGGGTGTCAGCGGATCGTGGTTGCCAGGCAGAATCACAATCGGTGCACAGAACTCGCCCATGATTCGCGCGGCTCGATCGAGCAACGCAGATGGCTGGCGATTGTGATCGAACGTATCGCCGGCCAGTATCAGGAGATCTGCGCGCACGGCAGTAGCAGTCACCAGAACCCCTCGGAGAACTGACAACGCATCGGAGGAGCAGGACGAGCCAAAGCTGTTGTCGGTGCCTAGATGCAGGTCCGAGCTGTGAACAAGAACAACTTCGCGGTGCGCAGCCACGCTCATAAGACAACCCCGTGACAACCCGCCGTCGAGAACCCAAAAACGACTAACAGAGAAGACAAAGTGCCTCCATATGCCGAATTTGTACGAGAAACTATCCGATAATAGGCCGCGATGTCAACGTAAAATCGGTTTGTGGGTACAGGAGGGCATCATCAGCATGAGGTGGGTTACAGAAATTGAGAAATAGCATGAAAAAGGGGTCAAATCGAGACAAAACAACTTCACCCTATTATTTAACAACAGAGGTGATTACTGCACCCAACACAACCATCATGGCTCCCATCACAATGTATTTGGTTATACGCTCAATATCTCTAAGAAATATCGCGGCAAAAACCAGAACGAACAAGGGTACGGTATTGGAAATTGGAGATATGATGACTATTTTTCCCAAACAACGAGTAAGTATTTGATATTGTGGCCATTGCGGAGCCTATTCCGGCGCATATGTAGAAAGGCATACATCTTCTGTTGAAACTAAAAGTTCTCCATCTTGCCGACGCCCCTGTCATGGTGATTACCAGAAATGAAGTAGTAACAGATACTGCGCCGGCTAGGAGGGGATACGGCAACAAACTATCCTTCATGCCGATTTTATAGAAAACTGTACTAAGGGCAGCAATAGCAGCAGAAAATATCGGAAACATAATATAACGTACCCTGACATCGCTAACTGCCCCTTTGCGGTAGGAGAGGATAGCGACTCCAATTACTATTAGACTAGTCCCCAAGAGAATTGGAATGGTCACCTTTTCTCCCAAGAGCAATATGGCGAAGCCGGTACTAAACACGGGCGTGGTGGAACGAAGAGGAATAGCCAGAGCGACTCCTATTCTTTCGACGCCCTTAACAGTTAGAAACCGCGTCATGCCAGGGTGAAATATCCTTACCAACACAAACATCAGAACTGCCGGTCGCCATAGCTCCTTGATTGGAGAATAGATCAGAGCAACCATGCACATTAAGAGAGCATTTACTCCCAGGGTAGAGATAACTGCTGTGTGCGGATCAGAGTAAGCCAAACCCTTTTTTATCAGAATATTATTTTCTGCATGCATGACCGCACTGATCATTGCCAGTAAGACCGGCAGCATTAAATATGTATTCTGATCCAACACTAGATGCCCTGAGATTGGCAGCTCATGGCTTGGAAATTATGTCTGCCACGATCGGCTATGACAGATCAAGGTATATCGACCACGGGGTTTGAACCCCGTGGTCGAGCAAAGGGAAGAGCTACCGCTTCTCCCCTTTGGAAACCCCATCGGTTTTGTGCCCGCGGCAAGCCGCGGGGTTATCCAACTAATGTTTTAAATGAACTATTTTTGTCATATCTTGTCCATTTTTGGTTCTTCATACTCGTTACCAGGGTAAGTTTAGCACAGCCCGGGTCTTAAAAAGTCTAGGTTTTAAACCACTTGGGGATCCCTTTACCAGCGCTGGCATCCCGCTTGCATATCCACCAAACGATAAGGAGACAAAACCATGCGAAGGCTCTTGATATGGATAGTCATGATAGGAATCCTGGCTGGTTGTGATATCAATCTTTCCCCGCCCCGCCGCAGCGGTCTCCCGCCTGGGCATGGCGGTATCCCACCCGGTCATGGTGGCATCCCACCCGGGCAGGCCAAGAAAATGGGGCCGCCGCCTATTGTTGTGGTGGGGATCCCGAGCTTCAAGTTGATCCCAGGGAGCAATGTCTCTGTGATGGTTGAGGTGGACGCTGAAGTTTTCCGCGCAAATGGCCTTTATTACTATCTCCATGACAGAGTCTGGTACACGGGTAGAAGCTATCGTGGCCCATGGAACACAATCGCACATCAAGACCTGCCCCCTGGTCTACGGGGAAGGTCCTCCAAGAAGCTGAAGGCAAAGGGTAAGGGCAGGAAGAAAAATAAAAGATAGGGCCGAGTCTACGTCTGATGTTTGACGAAATTCTTCTCAATCCCTATGGAGTCGCGGTCCATGACTCCACGGGGCCAGGCCCCAAAGCCACGAATCTGTCTGCCGGAGCACAGGCAGGCGTAAGTCCGTGGTACGGGGTTTACTTCAAAAATTCCGTTCCTTTCGAATGGCCGAATAGGCATTGTTGATGCTTTTAAATTTCTTCTCGGAAAACGCAACGAGCTCGGTCCCAAGATGGGCTACCTTATCTGGATGGTATTGGGAGGCAAGCTGACGATAGGCCTTTTTAATTTCTTTTATGTCCACCGTCGGCGTTAAGCCAAGGGTGGCATAATGATCTCTCTTTTTCGCAAGTGCGTAACGTGATTTTATGTGTTCATGCTCTTCTTTTCCAATCCTCAAAAAGGCAATAATTTGTTGGATTGCCTCATCCTCACCCTTTGTCACAACATGGTCTGCCACGACAACTTGGTAAACCAGATCCAGTATAAGCAGTCGCTGCTGCTTACTCGCGAACTGATCAAAGACCTTACAGACCTCGTAAAGGTCGGGATCCACGCGTTGTGTCTCTGCAATCATGGCATCAATAAATCGCAGTTCCATTCCACCGTAATGAAGACCCCTTGAAAAGAAATTGTGAATCGTTTTTCGCTCGGCCTCCGACATGGAGCCATCTGCCATAGAGATCTTGGTCAAGATCGCCACAAGGCAGCTAATAAAGACCTGCTCTTGTTTGTGGGCAGTAGCACGGCCGGTGGACGGCACTTGCGCCCCTCTGGACATGACATGTTGCAATGCTCCTCCCACGACGGCCCCAAAAGGCCCCCCAAACATGAAACCAATTCCTGCCCCTAGCAACCAACCCATAACAGAATCTCCCTTTCAAGACACGGCTAACAAGACCCAAGTAATCCCGAAATAACCGCCGGCAACCCAGGCGAGCCATTCCTCGTTTTGGGCAGAAAGCATGAACTAACGGCCAATATGTCAATCAAGTTATATCGACCACGGGGTTTGAACCCCGTGGTCGACCAAAGGGAAGAGCTACCGCTTCTCCCCTTTGGATATCCCATCGGTTTTGTGCCCGCTGCAAGCCGCGGGGTTACCAATAATATTGTAATTGACTTGTTACTGAATAGCAGGGTCGAAGAGGAAAATGAGGACCATTTATCTTACATTCTCCGGGCTTCTATTTCTTCTCAATCCATCCCCTTTTATCTCAGTCCGGTATCGGATCGCTAACAAGTGATAGACGACCTTAGCCAGTCTCTACAATCCCTCTGAGGCTTTGTTCCCGCCAGCATGCAGTTAGAGATCCCGTGACAGCGACACTCCTTCGCTCTTTATTTCCCCGGTGCGTCGGAGGCGAAAAAGTGTCAATTCTCAATCAGCTGGAACCCGCTCTGGGCTTAGGTTTGCTCAGGTTCAGAGCGCTAGCATGCAATTACAGAGCTAATTAACTGCGCCCTAGTATCATCTTGTCTTGCTGAAGGCCGCCCTTCAGCGCCTGTACAGGTATTGCTGTTGGTTGATTAAGGCCAGGACAATAATGGGCAAAAAATGCGAAATCCTGTGCATGAAGGAAACGACAGTATTCCGATTCAAAGAAAACTAGTTTGCATGCCCGCCGCCGTCATAGATAGAAGGAGGCGGGTGTGCAGTGCCTAATGGCCTGCGGGGTCGTTCCACTCAGGCAGCAGCACGATCAGATTTGGGTTGAGGCCCTGATCCTTGAAAGTGTCGATGCTCTTGACGACCTTCTCCTCCTTGAGGTCGATGACCGTGATCGAGCCGTCGCTCATGCTCGGCAGGCTGAGGAGATTGTTCTGCACGAAGGCGTATCGCCCGTCCTTGGTGAACGCCACGTGGTGGGCGCCCGGCGCCGCCGGGATCGACTTCAGGAGCTTGGGCTGTTTGGGGTCCTTGCCGACGTCGAAGATGTGGAACTGTCCGGGATTGGCCGTCGTGAGATAGAGCCGGTCGCCCTTCGGGTTGAAGTACATCTCGAGCGGCACCCCGCCATTATACGGCTTGAGGTCCACGGCCTGATGGACGTCGAAGTCCTTCTTCGCGGGGTTCCAGACCGCCGCCCATAGACTGGCGCCGAACATGTTGGTGATGTAGGCGATCGGCGGGTTGGTGCCAGGCATAAACAGGATCTCCACCGGCGCCTCGCCCGACGGCGACGGCTTGTTGGAAACCTTGTGTGAGTTCAGAGGCTTGCCGGTGCTGGCCTCAATCACGGTGATGGTCTCGCCGGGGTCAGTGAGGTCGTGTTTAATTGTCCCCGTGATGAGGATGCGGTCAATGCCCTCGTGTATCGCGATTCCGTGCGGGTAGGGCTTCGGCGTGTGCACGGTCTTGAGGGGCTTGTCGCTGACTGCGTCGCCGATGATGACCGTGTTCGAGCCCATGCAGGCGAGGTACCACTTGCTGTTGTCGCCCGAAAAGATGATGTCCTCGCCGACCTCGCAGTCGGGCACGGAAACAACGTTGGTCCGGTAAGGAAAGCGCTTGAGGTCCATCACGTAAAGGGCGTTCTGGCCAAACACCGTCATGTACGCCTTGCTGGCGTCGCGATTGTAGAAGATGTGATGGTTGTGTAGGTCGTGCGGCAGCGGCATGTCAACCAGGATCTTTCCGAAGTTGGGCGAATTTGGATCGACGTCAATGATGGCGATACCTTCCTTGCGGAACGTCTGCCCCGGTTTGGTCTCGTAGTTCACCATGGCTAGGATCTCGGCCTGGGCCAGTGCGGGTATCACGGTGAGCAGTGCAATTCCTGCGAAGCTCCAACATAACAATCTTTTCATAGCGTAATTCCTCCAATCCGTTTGTTAGTTCGTCAATCATGCGCGTGTGTGATTCCGAATTAAACTCTGAGAGGAGTCTAAACCCTTCGGCTTCCGCGCGTGGATGTTCGCGGCTGGCTCTAACCTTTCATTCCCCCCCCCTGAGAAACAGTTCCCGTTTGGCCTCACATCCACAGCAAGCCATTTCAAAGCTGGGGGGGGGGCTTAATGTATTGATACGAATGCATTAATATCACCGGGGAAAATGTTGTCAATCATTCCAAGACACAATTCAATGGATAGGTTTTATCCGGAATGCGAACGTGAAGCTGCGGCAAGAGCAGGTAGGTTCGGGAGCCTTGTGGATAAAACCCGTTGAACGAAACCGTCCGGGGGGGGTTATACGCGTACAGTGAAAATTGGCTTGCGAAGGGGGGATAATGCTCCCCATCATTAGTAGAGATTATTCCCGAGGCTGAAGCCTCCACCACCGAGGGAAACGCCAAGAGACAACCCACCACACGAAAGAGGCGGCCAAAAAAAACCGAGCCGGGAGCCGCTGCGTAAGAACAAAAAGAGGCCCGTCATCTTCTGCAGGGTTGCCGGAATTCAATCAAAGGCGTTGCGGAATCGCACCAGGTTTTCCTCTATCATCACCTCAGGGCAAGGCACACGCCTCTTTTCCTCCACCTTGGCAACAATAAACCAGGGACCATCCTCTGCCATGGCCTGGTCTACGGCCTCCTCTAAAGCTTTCAAGGACGAGACGGATGCCACTCGGGCAATGCCTGCCCCCTTGGCGACGGCTGCAAGATCGGTTCCTGTGGAAGTATGCGTGGGCTGACCTCCTGTTTCCCCCCACTGCTGGTTGTCCCAGACAATGTGTACCAGGTTGGGAGGTTGCTGGCGAGCGATGGTTGCCAGGGATCCAAGGTTCATCAATAAGGAGCCATCTCCGTCCATAACTATTACCTTGCGCTCGGGGGCCGCTAGGGCGACCCCTAGCCCGATGGAGGAGACCATGCCCATCCCTCCCCAGGTGTAAAGATTCGATCTCCGATCACCCAGGGCGAACAGGTCAAAGGTAGCAAGGCCCAGGTTGGCAATGACAGGCTCATTTTTCAACCGGCTTAGGACAACCCGAATACCCTCAGGACGTTCCAAGTTTTCCTCCCGTAAGGACGGTAGAGAGGAGAACTCCCACAGGGAGGAGGTGCGAATAGCACTGATCCATGGCCTCCGTGACCACCTTTTCCAGCCCTTCTCTCTGGTTGAGGGTGAAGTACCGAAGGCCGAGAGCCTCTAGGATTGGACGGACCGCTCTGCCCATGGGCACCTGAGCTGGGTTGAACTCGCCCGACTCACCTCGCATGCTAATAAAAAAAGGAAGCGGAATTCGCCAAGGTATGCATATGGAACCTAGGGCATTGATGCAGTTGCCGAGGCCACTGCTCTGCATGAAGACCGCACCCCTCTTCTTAGCAGCATAGACCCCAGCAATAATCCCCATGGCCTCTTCCTCTCGCGCCGCAGGAACTACCCGGAAATATGGATCATTTTCCAGCTTGCTAAGAATTCGCCATGTCACCACATCAGGAACGTAGGCGATGATATTCACCTCGTGGTCTTTTAAGCTTTGTATCACAATCTCTGGCCAGCTCATGGAATCGCCACTTTCTCGACATACCCTAACGCCACCTGAGGTTAAATGATAGGATTTTTCTTTTTGAGGTCCAGCTAGCCAGAACCCGGGAATTCCCGGCTCAGCCACTTATCGGCGCACCTTCAAAATTCCAAGGAGCGCTCGGACGTCCAAACTGGCCGCCCGTACTTCATTTTGGGGCAGACCTTTCAGATTGACCGACACATCTGGAGGATACTTCCACGGTGGGGCTAGACCAAATGGCACCCTTGCCCCTTCAGGTAGGACCCGTTATACCCCAAAACGCAACTAATCGACGCTTTAATTGAGTCTTAGCCAGATACACGATTTACCCCGTACCACAGAACGCCCTGTATGTAAGTGCAGGGATGAATGTTCTGAAGTTCCCGAAGGGCAAGCCCTAAAGCCACGGACGTAAGTCCGTGGTACGGGGTTTACTCAATTCGTTTTGGCCTCGGAC
>JACZXR010000604.1 GCA_022571535.1 Deltaproteobacteria bacterium
CAGTGTGCTCGACGGCATTCTATTTGAGAGGAAGGGCGTACCTTCAGCCTCCATCGTCACCGAACCGTTTGTATCCACAGGTCGGGCCATGGCCGAGGCCTGGGGCGTGAGAGACTACCGCTTCCTGGTAATGCCCCACCCTACGGCGAACCTTACCAAGGAGGAGATAGACCTACGTGCTCGAGAGATTGTCCCGCAGGTGGTGGAGTTGTTGTTGGACAAGAGTCTAGCGACCAAGGAAGCCCTCCTGTCCGGTGGAAGTGGCGGGTAAGAGCGTCCGATCTATACGGATTTAGGAGGGTAAGCAGCTCCCATCCCTCGGGGAAATTCAGGGTGCCTGTTTTAGACGGACTTTTATAGGATTTGCTATGTCCGGTAATCATTCGTCAAGCAATAATTGGAACAAAGTAATGCTCGGTTTTATTGTGCGCAAGTGCAATATGGACCTTGGCCACCCGCCTACAGCCGATGAGTTTGCGGCTTGGGCCAATGGCCAAGAGGAGAACGGACAGCGCTATAGTCTTTTTGGCCGGCCGATTTCACCTTCCTCTGCAAAGGTCATGCTCCGTCATCCTGAGCGGTTAGTGAGCGTGCGTTCGGAGTCAATAGTTAAAAGCTCGAAAGTCCATACCCGATAGTCACTACCTCGGCCTTTATCGAGAAGGGGAGTCCCATTCACAAATCCTGCTGTTGTCCCTCACCCAACGCCCCTTCAATTGAAAACTACGTAAAGGACCCAAATAGCAAGCACTGCCCAGATCAGCATTGCTAACCAGGCCTTGCTTATCCCTGCACTTAACAACTCGTCACGTGATTTTAGTAAGATTTTCGAGTACGGGGCGGCGCCAATGCCTATTAGCAAGGACACCCACAGCGTTACTGCAGCGACTTGTACAACGGTCAGATCTGCAAAAATGTAGTATCCGACAATGACGGCCAATACCAGATAAACCAGCGTTGTCAGGACTTCGTTCTTCAGCATCGCTCCGGCCCACTTCATCCAGAGACCGGGTTTAGCGATAAAAACGGCCAGTTTTACGATAACGATTACTGCAAAGATGGTTGCTAGAATTTCAATTGGGGTCATGGTTTACCTCCATATCTAGAGGATCGATTTGTCTCCTCATTGGCAATTTTTGCGGTAGCGAAGTTGTCCCTAGCAATCTTTCCGTCTAGTAGTTTCCAATATTCTACCAAAATCGGGCATTATCCGTACTCTAGATCTTAGGTGAGACCAGCAAAAGGGAAAAAAGGAAAAAGATTGTGTTGATTTTGCTTCTGCTCTCTGGCAGAAGGAAATCGAGGTTAGTCCAATGCCTAAAAAAACAGAAAAATGGAGGCTCCTCATTGCTGTAATAGGGGCACTGGTTTTTGGTGCCCAAATCGCCTTGCTATCTGCTGCCCAGCTTGCATGCACTCCCACACGCCCCCATACAGAGGGTCCTTTCTACGAGCCAAATGCTCCGGAGCGGGACAGAACCGGCCGGGGCCTTGTTGTTTCCGGCACGGTTCGGTCAGCTTTCGACTGTGCCTCGCTTGCAAAGGCCCGGATCGAGTGGTGGTCTGCAAGCCCCGGAGGGCAATACGATGACGAGCACCGGGCGACACAGCTTATAGGCAGTGATGGGCGCTATCGGTATGAGACCGACTTTCCAGGTAATTATGGTCGCCCACTGCACTTACACGTACGGGTGACTGCGCCAGGGCATCGCGCCCTGGTTACCCAGCTATACCCGAGGACGGGACAGGCCTCTATCGTTTTTGATTTTGTCCTAAGGAAATAGGATAGGACCAAACTACGGAGGTGAGACATGAGAGAAGAAGTTAAAAGACTCGACGCCGAATATGGCTTCAACCTGAGCGAAGAGGAAATTGAGCTGATTGCCGAGCAGGCCGAGGCTGCCCACAGGCTGTTCCAGCCGCTTTATGAGGTCGATCTTACCGGTGTTATGCCGATCATGAAGGTCGATAAGAAGGTGAAAAAGTGAAAGAGCGAGATCTGGAAGGGTTGACCATTTCTGTGGTCTCTGCACGAATCAGGAGCGGAGAGATCTCTCCGGTTGAGCTGACAACTCTGTATTTAGGCAAAATAAAGAGACTGAATCCCATCCTCAATGCCTACATAACATTAACTGAGAACCAAGCC
>JACZXR010000605.1 GCA_022571535.1 Deltaproteobacteria bacterium
GGACCTCCCAGTGCAGGATCGTAGGCCTCACTAACTTTGATCTCGTTTGTTAAGACACGGACACGGCCTGAGGAAGAAGTAGTAAAAGCTCTATAGGGGACTTTATTGGACTTCACAGAAGCGGAGGGCGTGTACTATTTAAAGGCCACTCTGGAATAAAACGTCTGCGTGTAGCTGGTCTCACCTGGGAGGCACTGCTGAAGGAGAAACGTCCCTGGGGCGTATGTTTTTTTCATCTCCGTATAAGCTTCGACTTCCGTATCGAATGCCCCGATAACCTGCTCACCGACAATGGCAATGAATTTGCCATTGTACTGCTTTACCAGATCTTCCTGGTGGTCCTTGAAGTATTTAAATTCTTGCTCTAGCATGCGGCAAATGTTATCAGAGGTCCGCGCCTTTTTACTAGGGCTTATCGGCAGCCTCTATGGTTCAGTTGATACAAGCAATCAGTGAGCCACCGCGCTAATTCTTGAACGCCACAATATATGGCACACCCGTTGGCATGCTGTACAAAATAGAGGCTTCCGCCGCCTGATCATCGGCAAGCTATATCTAGACCTGGAGTAAATATACCACCCGCCAAGCCCGTGGCCCTTTGGATCAGCCCCTAGCCCCGAGGCCACGGTTGCTGGTGGCGTGACCCTTCCACCCAACTCTTTTGTGTAAAGCACGTTGTTGAACTTTCTTCTTTGGTAGCCGTTCACCTTTCATCGTTGACGACACTCCTTTTTAGATTTTCTGGGACATTTTCTACTGCCCCTTTCTCTTGTTGAGGGATGTGTGATGGGACCTTTTGGACACTTTTAGATTTTTCCCAAAATTTTGATGCTCGCTTTTCCCTGAGCTATGTAAGCCTGGTCACATGTAGGATGGGACCCGGCCCTTGCGTGTGTTCCCCCAAGGGTACCCCCCTCCCCTGGCCTACAACAGGTGTTAATACAGTGTTAGAAGGACCGACAAAGCGGGCTGGAGAGCGACAGAGAGAGACAGAGTGAGCTAGACGGCCAAGTGTACGCTCGGCAGGAATGACAAGGGGATTGCCCAGGTCGTCAATGACTTGAGCAACCCCCTTCGATACAATCCCGGCTTCGGCACCATCGGCCCAATCCCAGGAGCTCCACGCGCATCGATCCGTCCGCGCATTCTAGCCCGGCCCTCTTCCCCGTCATTATTTCGTTCGCGTGGCATCGCTTCCGTTCGGGCTCCGCGACAGACCCCTGACGGACACGTCGACGACCCCTTGACAGAAGTCCGACGTCGCGATTGCGTGACCGAGGCGAGGCTTACTGACAACTCCTTTGCTTTCGTACAGTTCTGCCACATTCGTTCAATTCTGTACGGGTGAAAGGGAGCTTAAGAAAAAAGCCCTCAAAGCCGATATAGGACGTAACGCTACAATGTTGCTCAGTATTTTAGCGTGCTGGATTTTAGAATCGGTTACAGGCAGATAGTGGCATGGTTCATGCTGAATTTCCTGACTGCACGGCCCGAGCATCGGTACATGACGTAACACGTTTCGAGTCAAGACGTAGTGAGTATGTCCCGATCAACAAGGGAGGCTCGCATGGAATTACGCACCAACCCGCGCTATCCCATTCAATGCCCCATTGTATTCTCAGGTGACGACAACACTATCGGAGAAGGGACAGTCGTCAACCTTTCAACGGGCGGATGGAGGGTAAGGAGCGACACGCAGCCACGGCCAGGCACCTATTTGGCGCTGCACGTGTTGCTCCCTGACGAAGCCCCACCGATGGAGGTCGACCTGGCGGCGGTTCGATGGGCCTGGGGAAGTGAGTTCGGAGTGGAATTCATCCGCATGCGGAGTGAAGAGCAGGAGCGATTGCACCGCTTTGTGAAGACGCTTGAGGCCCAGTCGGCTTTCACTGCATCCTAAGATTTTCTCCTTCCCGCATCCCCCCAATGACTCCTCGAGTCTCACTCTCGAATTCTCGGATCAGTAGGGTGTTGATTTCTATTTCGAGCGGATTCCTACCAACATAACCAAGCCGACCACTCAAGGCTGACACCGAGCCGGTTTCCCCCTCATCGACATACAGCGCTGGGCGTTCATCGCGCCATGGTGTTCTCCCTTTCTCGAATTGACATCACCAACCGCTCCCCCCGCCAGCTCCACCGTT
>JACZXR010000090.1 GCA_022571535.1 Deltaproteobacteria bacterium
AAGTTGAAAAACGAAATCAGCGACTTGATTCACCAGCTTACAAACGGCAAGGAAATTTTCGATTTCTATATCTATTTCTCGGAAGTCTTTCACCGAAGGCAGGGATTCGATGTCCTGCTGGCGAACCCACCTTACATTGGGCAAAGGGGGAACAAGGAAATCTTTCAGGAAATTGCGAGAACGGAGTTCGGGAAGAAATTCCACCAGCGGCGGATGGACTTATTTTATTTCTTTATCCACCGCGCCTTGGATCTAGGGCGCGAGCAAGCTCAAATAGCATTCATTACCACCAACTATTTCATCACTGCAACGTATGCCGATAAGCTCAGAAAAGACCTGTGCGACCGCGCTACTTTTCGATGCCTAATAAACTTCAATGAACTCCGCATCTTTGAATCTGCCCAAGGACAGCACAGAAGAGTGTCGTTGTTCGAGTGCGGGAACAAACCTAATGTTAGCGCACTCACCGACACAACGAAACGAGTTGGAATTGCGAGACCTCTTGTCCTAAATTCGATCGTGTCGGGGCACGATCCTAAAACTGATTATCGGAGGTTGATGTGGACGTAAGACAGAGCATCCACAGTGCGCACGCAAAAACGCTGGATACCCAAGGGCTGCGCAATGAATTTTTGGTTGAAAAGGTATTTGTCGCCGATGAGTACACCATGGTTTACAGCCACATTGACCGAATTATTGTTGGCGGCATTATGCCGATAACTAAAACGGTTTCCGTTGGCGGGGAAGTTGGTAAACAACTCGGCGTAAGCTATTTCCTTGAACGTCGCGAGTTAGGTGTTATCAATATTGGCGGTGCCGGTACGATTACTGTCGATGGCCAATGCTATGAAATCGGTCACCGCGACGCCCTGTATGTGGGTAAAGGTGCAAAAGAAGTTGTCTTTGCCAGTATTGATACCGCCACTCCGGCAAAGTTTTATTACAATTGCGCACCCGCGCATACGACGTATCCCACCAAAAAAGTCACACCGGACGAAGTATCTCCAGTCACGTTAGGCGATAACCTCACCAGTAACCGTCGCACGATTAACAAATATTTTGTCCCGGATGTGCTGGAAACCTGCCAATTGAGTATGGGGCTGACGGAGCTGGCTCCAGGTAACTTGTGGAACACCATGCCGTGTCACACTCACGAGCGCCGGATGGAAGTTTATTTCTATTTCAATATGGATGATGACGCCTGCGTTTTCCACATGATGGGGCAGCCGCAAGAAACGCGTCACATTGTGATGCATAACGAGCAGGCGGTGATCTCCCCGAGCTGGTCGATCCATTCCGGCGTCGGAACCAAAGCTTATACCTTTATCTGGGGCATGGTCGGTGAAAACCAGGTCTTTGATGATATGGACCATGTGGCCGTTAAAGATTTGCGCTAGTTGTGGGCATAAACGAATAAGGTATTGTTATGATTTTAAGTGCATTTTCTCTCGAAGGTAAAGTTGCGGTCGTCACGGGAGCCGGAAGCCCCATTGGAATGGGACGCGCTATGTCCCTAGCCCTGGTGGGAGCAGGAGCCCGGGTCACAATGATCGACATCAATAAGGAAACACTGATGCAGAGCGCTAGTGAAGCGAGTAAAGCTGGCGGCGAAGGCTGTGCCCTGCCGGTGGTGGCAGACGTCACCAACCCCAGTGACGCTGAGATGGTGGTGCGCAAAACCGTTACCGAGTTGGGTGGACTGCATATTCTGGTGAACAATGCTGGCACCAACCAGCGCAACCTGGGGTTCACTACCGCACTCCGCCAGCGCTTCTGGGAAATCTCCCCCGAGGCCTGGACCAAGGTCTTAGCCGTAAACTGCGGTGGGCCTTTCTTGATGGCGCGCGCTGCAGTGGGCCAGATGATGCAGCAGAAATGGGGACGGATCATTGGTGTCACCACCAGCCTCGACACCATGATTCGCCAAAACATGTCACCCTACGGGCCCTCCAAGGCGGCACACGAAGCGTTGATGGCCATTATGACACAGGAGCTCGAGGGCACAGGCGTGACTGTCAATGTTCTGGTGCCAGGCGGGCCCGCAAACACCAACCTCCTTCCCCCCGACACCCCGTGGGACCGGAGCAAACTGATCCAGCCTGACGTGATGCAAAAGCCCGTGGTCTGGCTCGCCTCGGAGGCCTCCAATGGAATCAACGGCCGGCGATTTATTGCCCACCGCTGGGACGAAAACCTGCCGATCCAGCAGCGCCTGGAAAAAGCAGGTGCTACGGTCGCCTGGCACCAACTGGGGCAGCAATCCGTCCAACCGAAATAAGGTTATGGCGAGTTACGCGTGAAATCCAATGATAGACCCCAAGTCTCTGCTCGAGAGAGAAAAAGTAGAATGTCCTAATATAAAGCCGAAAGCAGATTTGCCCCTCTATGTTATTCCCAAATAATTATTCAACAAAAGATTCGACCCCTTTGTCAGGAGATTTTATCAACTCTGATCTAAGCGGTTATGAGAGAATCTAATAGGGAAACCTGTAGGTCTTCACGGCAAGCGTTTTAACGTCAAAGGCACATGATAATTAAAACTACTTTATAGGAGGGCTGAAGTATATACATTGACTGCGACACGCACTACTTCCCTGTTACTTTCCTGGAGGGGGTAAGCGCAAAGTACCTTCACTCACCCAAGGTCGTCAGAAATGGGGATGAGGTAAAGTCAGTCCTTCCGGACGGGACACTGATCAAGAATCAAGCCCCCAAAGGACGCTGGCACCTGGATACAAGGGTTCAACATGTGGATTGGGAGGGGTTTGATGTCCATGTCCTTATACCTGAAAACAGGGAACTGCTTTACACATGGGATAGGGACTTGGGCTGCGAGCTCGCAAGGGCCTACAACGATGCCGTGGCTCAAGACCTGAAAGAGTGCGCACACCCGGAAAAATTTATTGGTGTCGCATGGATCTATCTACCCGACGTGGAGGAGTCATGCCGGGAGATTGAACGAGCGGTCAAGACCCTCGGCCTGAAGGCAGTCAAGCTAATGGGAGGGTTCAAGGATGCTAACCTGGGTGCAGAAAGGCTCTGGCCATTCTATGACAAGGTCTGTGAGCTGGATATTCCTATCTTGGTGCACGATACCGCTTCCGACCGTGCCGGCCACCCTAACCCGGCGCTGGTGGGGATTGAGCAGTTGTTTTTGGAGGCGGACAATAACAAGCTTCCTTTCCTGTTGGCTTTCCCATTTCGCTACATAGTTGATATAGGAAGCCTTATTTTGCGCGGGGCCTTGAAGGAATTTCCAAACCTTAGGATCTGCTTCGTAGAGGGTTCCGCTTCTTTTGTTCCCTGGCTCATGAACAGGCTAGACATGGATCTCGCGGCAAAGGAGAGACTGGGCAAGGCTCCCAGTGAATTTTTCAGTCAGATATGGCTTTCGGCTTTTGCCGCCGAAAGTTCTCTCAGATACGTCTGCGATTTCTGGAAGGGCCACAATCTGACTGTCGGTAGCGACTACCCGCATGGCGACCCTTCTGCCACTTGGAAAGAAGGAACCGTGAAGATGGTGAAAGAAATGGAGGGAGTTTCAGAACCGGATAAAGAGAAGATCCTGGGCGGGAACGCTATGCGGCTCTTTGGAATGGAGCCGGTCTGAAGCATTGATTGCTGGTATGCCACGCGGCCTGCCGCTGGCACAAAACGGCGGGGGAAACCCCATCGGCTTTGTGCCCGCCTCAAGAGGCGGGGTTTACATTAAATCAAACGGACAGTTGCTAGTCTTGTGAAATTCTTGTCCTATGACATTAGTCTCGCAGCTTAGGGAAATCTATAGCAGGAATGGGTACTCTGTGCCCATGTTTTAAGCCGCAGAGGGGAAGACCCTACCTACGGAATTTTAGAGGGGGCAATGGAAACCGAGGAGAGTTGTGCTAGCCGGCGGCTTCCATGGTAAAGTCTGACCGTGGGGCGCAATGAAAACGGCACGCTATGAGCTGTATTACTGGCCTTACATACAGGGCCGCGGCGAGTTTGTGCGACTTGCCCTGGAGGACGCGGGTAGGGACTACGTGGATGTCGCCCGTCTCCCGAAGGGCGGCGGCGGGGGAGTTCCCGCCCTGATGCGCTTGCTGGAAGGCCGGCCGATGGAGCACCCGCCGTTCGCGCCCCCCCTCCTGAAAGTCGGCAACCTGCTCATCGCGCAAACCGCGAACATCCTGCTATTTCTCGGCCCGCGCCTCGGCCTTGTGCCGAAAGGCGAGGCTAGCCGGATCTGGGCACTCCAGTTGCAGCTCACGATCGCCGATTGGGTCGTAGAAGTCCATGACACCCACCATCCGATCTCAGGCAGCCTCTACTATGAGGAGCAGAAACGTGAAGCCAGGCGGCGCGCCGCAGACTTCAGGGCCGAGCGCCTGCCGAAGTTTCTCGATTACTTCGAGCGGGTGCTTAAGCGGGATCGAAAAGGGAGCGGCTACCTCGTTGGCAAAGCGATTTCCTACGTCGATCTATCGCTGTTTCAGATGATAGCGGGGTTGCGTTATGCTTTTCCGCGAGCCATGGCTAGACTTGAACGCAAACGTTCGCGATTGGTAGCGCTGCATGATCGCGTTTCGGCTCGGCACCGGATTGCCGCTTACCTTGCGTCGCCGCGACGATTGTCTTTCAACCAACAAGGCATCTTTCGGCACTATCCCGATCTCGACGGGTAAGTTTGTGCTCTCGCAGTCGGGGTCAGGCATTACTATCTTATCAATCTCTCTCCGGCTTCTTTTCCTATCTTTATAGAATCCTGCAAGTTGAGTCACAAATTCAGGATCAGGTCTTACGCTAGTGAACGTACCCTCGTATCGTGATCGTTCCGGACAGTTCCCCTACCCTGCCCTCGGAACGTGAGCATGGTCGTGGCACCTTCAAAGGATGAAGGCGGCGGTTGCATCGATAATCTGAACGTTCTATATCCAAGCTAGAGGGAAAGAAAATGAATGTCATTCATGATGATTTTGTCCCGGGCCGCAAGGGCGGCGCATGGGTGGTGAAGAAAGGACAGTTCATCAAGGTCACCGACGTGGAGGGAGGCGCCATCGGCGACTTTGTCACTTTCAACGCCAATAACCTGAAGGAGCGCTTCGATCAAGGTCGGACCAAAGCCGACAACGGAAAGTTCTTAATCTCCAAAGGAGACCACCTCTACACCCGAGACAACAACATTCTGCTCACCATTGTGGAGGACACGTACGGGATCCACGACCTCCAGTACGGCATGTGCAGTGCGTGGATCTTCGAGCAATATCACCAGAGAAAAGCGGACGGTAATTACCATGGGTTCACCAACCGCTTCACCGTGGGCGGGCCCATGGGCGTTCCTCCATTCGGCTGCTATGAAGTTCTCCAGGAAGCCCTCAAGGATTATCCCATCGCGCCCGAGGACATCCCCGACCCCCTCAACCTATTCCAGACGATGTGGTTCGACTTTGAGACGGGGACACTGGGCATTGAAGACGGCCGGAGTAAGCCGGGGGACTATATTGTGTTCGAGGCCAAGATGGACACGCTGTGCGGTCTCAGTGCCTGCCCTTCCACAGGAAGGCCGTTCCAGGTTGTCGTTTACACGTCGTAATTGAAGATAGCATCATAACTAACGTGAGCGTGATTCGCGGGGAGAGACTGACAGCAGAGTCGCAGCCTTGAACATAGGGTCAAATATTCACTTTTGACATTTGAGGGAGATTCACCTCTAGTTATCTGATATTGAATATCTGTACGCCTCTAATCCTGTCAAACACCTTGTCTGCGGTGATAATGCCTTTCAATTTGTGGTTTATAACCACCGCGGCATGGATACTATCACGCGCCCCTAGGAAAGAGTGCAGTCGCATGAGATCTCGGGCTGTCTCAACTTCCGCTCTTCCTATAGATATAGGGTTAGGAAAAAGAATCAAAAGATCATCGAGGGTCTCAAATCCCTTTGTGCGTTCTCTACGTGAGCTGTAAAGATGAAGAATCTCTTGCAGGGTCTCTACATCCAGAGTGGCTTCCAGAACTCCCGCGGTGATATTGGCAAGGATGCGGCGGGCACCCTCTTTTAACGGATGGGCCTTGCTAACCGCATAAACGATCACATTGGTGTCGATCAGTCGCAATTAAGTTATATCGACCACAGGGTTTGAACCCCCTGGTCGGCCATTGGGAAGAGCTACCGCTTCTCCCCTTTGGATACCCCATCGGTTTTGTGCCCGCGGCAAGCTGCGGGGTTACCTAATAATCTATCTTCGCATGCCCCGATCAAGTTCTTTCTTCAGTTTCATCCATGAAGGGAAGCTGACTTCGCGCTTGGAGGAAAGTAGTCGCCTTAGGGCAGCTGCTCGCGTCTCCGGCGTGGGAGTTAGGTATTTCTCTTTGACAGCGTCGCGGATCAGGGCTCCTATTGATTTCTTCGATTCTTTTGCCTGCCGACGCAGTGCCTCCATCTCAGCTGGCTCCAGCAGGATTTCTACTCGTTTGGAAAGCATGTGACCTCCGTATATATCCGTAGGATAAGGCTAGCGGACGATGCAGTCAAGGGGACACCGTTAAAAGGATGAAGGCGAAGGAATAAAAGCGTGATCGTGACCTACCATCATGTACATGATCATGCATTTTGTGGCCGGGGTTACGACCGTGCGATGTCCTCGAAGGAAGGCTCGGGCATTCCTTGTTTCCATGTCGGGTCGCGGAGCTCGAGCCTGTTCCCGGTTGGATCGAAGAAATAAAGCTCCCTTCCCGTGAAATGACCCTTTGCGCGGTATATAAGGTCGATGACAGGGATTTTCTTTTCGTGAAAAACCTTACACGCCTGTACGAACGTCTCCGGGGTCACCGTGAAGGAATGGTGGACGTTGGGATCTTCCTCGGGCTTTTTCTCCACTGGCCGCTTGCGCTCGCACAGCAGGATGTAGTTATCCCCCACGTTGAAGCAGGCCCGCTAGTCAGAAGCTCTTACCATGCAGAGAAACAGGTTATGAAGTTTGAAAACAGCTCATTGAGCTGAGATATACAATTTTTTACGCTCTTCCATATATAGAACAAAAAACACCTTGCTAATTTTCTAAAAGCATTTAACATCTTTGCTCTATGAAATATGTAATCCTGCAGGGCGACGGGATGCCCGATCACTTACTTCCCGAACTCGGTGGAAAAACCCCTCTTGAAGTCGCAAACACTCCTAATCTGGACAAAATCGCTAAATGCGCGGTTAAATTCGGCATGGTAAAGACCATTCCAGACCCGCTTCCTCCGGGAAGCGATGTCGGCAACCTGACTGTGCTTGGATATGATCCGCTGGTCTACTACACCGGAAGATCACCACTCGAAGCTGCGAGTATGGGGGTCGAACTCGGCACTACAGACGTCACTCTGAGGTGCAACCTAGTCACTTTAGCTACCGAGAACGGAAGTACAATAATGGAGGATTACAGCGCAGGTCACATATCGACTGAGGAAGCAAGGGAACTTATCTTGGACCTGAAAAGTGAATTAGAAGAAGATAATCTCAAACTACATCCCGGAGTTAGCTACAGACACCTACTCGTCTGGTCTGGAGGAAATAAAGATATTGAAACAACTCCTCCTCACGATATATCGGGAAAGGATATAGCGGCTCATCTGCCTAGCGGTGAGGGTGCTCAAAAATTAAACGAACTCATCGAAAGATCAAGACGCATTTTAAAAAATCACCCCGTAAATAAAAAAAGAATTGAAGAAGAAAAAAACCCGGCCACAAGCATATGGCTCTGGGGTCAGGGTGTAGCGCCCTCTATGCCCTCGTTTAAAGAACTCTATGGTTTAACAGGGTCGGTTATATCAGCTGTAGACCTGGTTAAAGGTATAGGAAAATATGCGGGTCTCGATGTAATAGATGTTCCAGGCGCCACGGGTTATCTGGATACGAATTATGAAGGTAAAGTTGACTATGCTTTAAATTCTCTTGAAGAAGTCGATCTAACCATGATTCATATTGAATCGACTGATGAAACGGGTCATATGGGAGATGCTAAGCTCAAAATCCAGGCAATTG
>JACZXR010000606.1 GCA_022571535.1 Deltaproteobacteria bacterium
GAGGCGGGGTTTACCCCGTACCACAGAACGCCCTGTACGTAAGTGCAGGGATGAATGTTCTGAAGTTCCCGAAGGGCAAGCCCTAAAGCCACGGACGTAAGTCCGTGGTACGGGGTTTACATTGAATAAATGAGAAAACACGCCTGGACAGAGTGGAGGGTGAGAAAACAGCAGAGTCAAATTTCTTCTGCCGCAGACTCTTCGAGAAGCTTCAGGGCCTCACGTGCGGGGAAGTAGTCAGGGTCTATGGCCAGGGATTTTTTAAACTCTTCCCTAGCTTTATCGTAGCTCTTCTTTTTTAGGAAAATTATCCCCATATTGAAGTGGGGAAACTGATAACAACAGTATTTCTTCGCGCGCATCGCCATCTCGAGATAAGGGACGGCTTCATCCTCCCTCGCAAGTTTCATCAGATAGACACCGATGTCGTTATAGGGGTTGCCGAAATCGGGATCCTGGCGGATCGCCTTTTCCGCCTCCTCAATGGCGCGCTGATAGTCACCCATGTGGCTGTAGGTCCATCCCAGGTACGTATAGGCCTCCGCGGTAGGTCGAATATTCAGAGACTCCTCGAAGAGGCGGATCGCCTCCTCATAATGACCCAACAGGCTCCGCAGATACCCCATATTGTAAAGGTCCTCGGCCGAGCGGCTTTCTCTCTTTTGGATCGACTCACTGCCCAGTAGCGAAGGAAGAGAAGACAAGAACAAGACCAGGCAAAGAGAGACAATTTTTCTGCTTTTCATGTGAATGTCAGATGGGCTTTTTTATTATTGGGTAACCCTGCGGCTTGCCGCGGGCACAAAACCGATGGGGTTTCCAAAGGGGAAAAGCGGTAGCTCTTCCCTTTGGTCGACCACGGGGTTCAACCCCGTGGTCGATATAACTTGATTTCCCGCGGGCGGTGGTGAACCTTCGGTCACTATCAAACATGAGGACTATTCAAGCGGGAGCGGGATAATGGCACCGTCTTTAGCATCGCGCAGTAGATTTCTCATCTGGCGCAAATCCACGTCCAATCCCAGGTCTCGGACTTGGCGTATAAGCTCCGTGAGCAAATCCGCATCCTCTCTCCCGTGATAACGGTAAACCTGAAAATAACCATTGCCCTCGCTGACCCCCACCTTTGCATACTGGTAGATGACCTCCACCGGTGTCCCTCTGGCAATCCGAGGAAAGAGATAGGCTATATCCTCGGGGTAAAGCCTTATGCAGCCGTGAGTTATGAACCGGCCAACGGCCCATGGGTTGTTCGTTCCGTGAATTCCGTATGACGTGCTGGAAAGGCGCATCCAGTAACGCCCGAGTGGGTTGGTTGGCCCTGGGGGGACCACCTTTCGTGGAAACTCCATCTCTCTCTGGATTGACAGCGGCACGTACCAAACCGGATCCGTCCTTTTCTCCCCGATCTGGTATTTGCCGGCAGGAGTGTCCCAACCTTCCATTCCGATCCCCAGGGGAAACGTCATGACCTGGGAGTCCGATAAATAGTAGTAAACCCTCATCTCCGGTATGTTGAGGACAAGTCCTCGATGTCGGCCGTCGGGAAGGATCCACCTAGAGGGGATATTAATCTCCAGACCTACCGGCGGCACCCAGGGGTCTACCCCCGTATTAGCCTCGATCAGCTCTCGGTAACCGAGGTGGTAGTGCCTTGCGATATCGAGGAGGCTTTCATCTTCCCCAACCGTGTGTTTCAGCGGCTGACTGATGATGGTCTCCCTCTGTTGATCGGCAGTGGCCCCATTTGTGGGTACGCGATAGGTGAACACCCTGGTGTTAGGCCTCCACTCATCGGCAAAGGACAGGCTCAGCCAGACCGAAACGAAGAGGAGAGCTATTAAAAACCTTTTTGCCATTTCGCCCTTTCCAATTCGTAATTATATAGATACAGCACGAAATTATAAAGCGGTTGATTTAATGTAAACCCCGCCTCTTGAGGAGGGCACAAAGCCGATGGGGTTTCCAAAGGGGAGAAGCGGCAACTCTCCCCTTTGGTCGAACACAGGGATTCAAACCCCGTGTTTGAAATAACTTGATTTTTGCCGGAGTGGATTATAGGATTCGGGCGCTAGGTGAGAATGGAGGTGTCCAATGCCACTAGTGTCCGCGCTGGCCGCCAGCCACGCGCCCAACATCCTCA
>JACZXR010000091.1 GCA_022571535.1 Deltaproteobacteria bacterium
GTTCGCAGGTCCGATAAGCATGAGGATCCGAATGTCACCCATAACGGTATCCACCATAGTACGCGCAATTTATCCTTCATAGTTATTCAAAGTGAAAACAACCCTGATGAATAGATTATTTTGTCCACACCAGCATTTGATTGTTCGCAGGCATGGAATAGTCTTTAATAAGATTAAATCCCTGTTTTTTAGCAAGTCTATCTATATCCTGGAAATCTTTAATCCCAAACTTAATGAGTCTCGTTGCTTCAGGTATTGATCAAAACGAGCATTCGACTCACTCGTATATCTGCCTCCATAACGAAAAGGGCCATAAACACACAAAACACCGCCCTTAACAAGGACCTCACCGACTGCTTCAAAGAAATGTTCTACGATTTTCAACGGCATTATGTGGAGCGTATTGGCACTGAAGATTGCATCCATTGAAGATACCGGCCAGGGACGATCGCAAACGTTCAGTGCTAATGGACCCCTTATATTTTCTGGGCCTTCACGAGCTATCCGTTCGGTTATCTCAGGTAAATATTCTGGGAGATCACTCGTGTGCCAAATTAAGTGAGGGAGGTTCTCTGCAAAATAGACACCATGCTGGCCGGTACCGCTCCCGATTTCCAAGACACTGTGGATATTCCCCAAGACATCCACCAATATCTGAAAAATCGGATCCTTGTTCAGCTCAAAGTAGTCGGAGAGGCTAGGCAAAATTGAAACCTAACGGCATGGATGAGCCGTCGGATTCTATCGATAGTGGAAAGTAATATTTTCAATATACTTTGAGAGGTGTCTGTCTAGGTACCCAACGAAGGCCTGAAGAAGCTGCCATTCATTCCCAGAGGGCTGGCTCTGAACCTCAGCTACCAGGACACCCCCTTTGCCCCGTCCCAACTGATCCAGCCGTTATAATTCTTGTGCCGCCAACGGCCTGCACGCTGGCGGAAAAAGGTTGTTCGGCTGCCTCGAAGTTAGCGTTCCGTAGAATCAAGCAAGCATTTTGAGCCTGTCCTTATTTGTCCGGCGAGGCACCACTTGCAGGATTTTCATTTTATTCCTCCTTGTGGGTCCGTATAACGCTCGGGATACGCGGGTTGATGCCGCTCAACCCCCTCCCTCCGCTCGACCATAGATCTGAGCCACAAGGGCAGAAAACCATGGTGGCTTCGCGAATATCACATACATAAGAATTAGTCCGATGACAGGCACTGGAATCACCGTGTCTACTAATGCGAGAGAAATCAATCCGGCTAGAACCTTCGTCCTGTAATCCATAGACACGGTCTCCTTTGTTAATAGTAATGCCAAATCTCGCCACTTATTTAACGGGAGGCTCCCCAGCGAGATGTTAGGCAGGAGGCTCTTTCTTTTGGCTTCTCCAAAGTATCAACACCATGTTTGTGATGGCAAAGGCCCCAACCAATGCACCGCTCCCCAGCAGAATCAAACGAATGGTAGAAACCCAACTCTCAAGCGCACGGATATACTCGTCATCCCTGATTGCCAGACCTCTCAGCTTATCGGCACTGGTTATTTTCTCAATCAATTCCCTGCGGTCTTCGGAACTAAGGGCTGAGGATGGAACCTCACGATCCAGTACCACAACAAAGAGCAGAACAGCGACAAGCAGCAGCAAGCCGTTTAGAATCATTAAAGTGTCAAGTCGTTCTTTGCCCAACATACGTCAGCCGGCCAAACGTTGTGGAATGTGCCGCGCGCTATAGAGCATCGGCACCTTACCTTTTCCCCCATAGCGCAGCAACGGATCTCACTCGACGCCCCCACCACTCGGGCCCTTCACGCACGTAGGCCCACTCGGGATTCTGTGCGACATCACGCAGGAGAAATGTAATCCAACTGGGTAGGCCCATATCGCTCATCACAATTCAGTGCAGTGAAGATATAGAAGCCTCACCTCATTGATCCGAGCCTCCGCATGGACTTATTGTGAGGTCTTCCCTATAGCTTGAACTTAGCCGTCGCCGTCATTGCAACGTTTCCGTTCGGATCCAGCGACCATAGCGTAGCCTCGCGGCCGTCGGCAGAAGGTGTCCCGGCGATTGTAAAGTTCCCCGTATCGTAAGTCTGGCGCACCGCCTGAAAACCGAAATAGGTTAGCGGGCGGTTTGGCACCTCACTACGGCACATCTCGATGAGCAACTGGCAGATGAGTGAAGTTTGCACCACCAGGCCCGGAAGTTATTCGACCTTTGTGACGTAGTCGCGATCATAATGGATTCGGTGGCTGTTGAACCGGATCGCTGAAAAACGAAAGAACAAAGCCGCTTTGGGTTCGGTCGGAACCGTGGGCGAAGCTTTTGGCGCCGCCCCCGCTCTCGCTTCGCTCAAAAGAACCAAATCGCGCTCCTCGACAACGGCGAGACCACGGCTGCTGGTGATGCTGTTTTTTCAATGACGCTCACCATGGCGCCGCTCGGCCCGTCGTCAATCCGAATGTCGGCGATCTCGGTAACTTTTTTAATCTCGTCTCCGACCCGGAGCGGCTCGTGAAACGTCGTGCGGTTTCCGCCGATCCGACGACGCGGTAAAGGAATGGCGGGTATGAGACTACCGCCGGACACCTGCCCATCCTCACGCATCTGCGCCGGCCAGTGCGACGGAGGGAAAAAGCCGCCGTGCCAGCCGGGAGGAACCGGCTCGCCTTTATCCAATGGCGCCCTTTCTAATCCCAGAGTGGCGGCAAATTTCAACATCACCGAAGCGGTAACGACGTCGGTGGCCGTTTCGCTTTTGCCGATATAGCTTTTAAAACTTTCCAATGACTCAGCCATGGCAGTGACCTCCAATTAGTCTGTATATTGTGGAGCCTAATCCCGCGCGATTTGGCGCATCAAGGCGAATATCAAATATCATACCGGACACCTACTACTATAAGGTCTAGTGATCAACTAATTCCTTTTGCTGGTCAAAAAATCAAAGGCACCGGCGGCCTGTTGCCTTGTTCCGGTGCCTGATCCCTGCTGGGTCGCCTCCATATTCCGCCTATTGCTTAATTATTGCCGATCGCCTCCCCACAGGCTTGTCAATTCCAGTACTAACACTTACTTAGACATACGTTTTCGATGCCAAAATCGCCATTCTATGCCATAAATTTGGCCCCTTTTCGCGCTATTCGAAGTTAAAATCAGTGAGTTAACTTGGTCCGACCCAGCGCTCAGTAAAGCATTGACCTCATGCTACGCTACGATAGCGATTTTCCTTCGGTAGCTTTCAGACACGCCGCATACATTTTTTTGCAGCGATTCCGTAACTTCCTGATCTCCGCATCAGTCCCCAAACACTTTGCCGGAGAAAATTCCGGCGCCGCAGACCCGGCCTTCCTCTCGAGGTCGTTGACTTGAGCGAGGCCCCGCTCAAACAGTGGAAGCGCGTCGGCATGCCGCCCTGTTTCGTGATAGCTAACCGCCAGGGGAAGATTCGTAAAATACTGATCCGGCTGTAATCGTAGCGCAAGCTTCTGCACGAACTCCGCCTCCTTGTAACGCCCTTGCTCTTGCAACTGGAGGCCGAAACGCGCGAACAAGCAAGCGCTTTCTCCCATGGCCGCCTCCAGATCCGTCTTTGCGGCGAGGTCGGGATAATGATCGCGATGATAGCCGTAGTCTTCCGAAACGGAGACGAAACGCATGGCGTCTTCCTTTGCAGGAAAACGCGAGACGATTTCGGCGAGAAATCGGTGCGGGAGCCTCTTCCAATCCTTGCGAGTCGCCAAGAGTTGCAAAAGGCAATCCTGCTCGGAAAGCCCGGTTCTTTCCAAGGCGCGGTAGCGCCGGAGCAGCGCACTCACTCTCGCTTTGGGGGTATTCCGCCATCGAGCTATCTTTCGGTATAGAGCGATGGCCGCCAAAAAGAACGCCACCCAAAAAAACCAGTTATCCATGCTGACCTCCTCGTTTTATGGAAAACATGAAACCGCGGATAGGTCAAGCGACAGAGGATCTTTTGGATAGGGGAAGGGGCTGAGGATTATTCATGAGACAGCAAGCGTGTAGATTCACTGAAAGCGCTCGGTGAAGCGTGCGAGAGTGCTCAAAGAAAGTCCTCTCAATTAAGGAAGGTGTCAGAGGTGGAATTTGGTTCACCCCGTACCACGGGCCTACCTCTGTGGCTTTGGCGCGCTATGCTTCATGGAGGCCAGAACAATCATCCCTGCACTCACGTCCGGACCGTTCTGTGGTACGGGGTAAAGGAAAGGGATTCTCGAACAGTCTAGATATCAAAGCCCGGGCCCAGAACTCCCGTCAATAATCATCCCTGTATCTCATTTCTGGTGTGTCCATCAAACCAGAGTATGTTCAACCTGACCCCGTACACATCCTCTGGGCCATAAACAGCCAACAGTAGACTTGACACCTTTTTTTGACACTTATTTTGACAAAGGGCGCCTGGAAATATTATCGGTAAACCCCGTACCACGGACTTACGTCCGTGGCTTTAAGGCTTGCCCTTCGGGAACTTCAGAACATTCATCCCTGCACTTACGTACAGGGCGTTCTGTGGTACGGGGTAAAGCACCACTCCCTGATTGCCGCAATGGAAGAAGACCTGTCAGGAACGTTCGTGATCCACCTCCATGCCTAAGGCAGAGCTAAAATTATTCTAAGACGAGAGTAGCCGTCAAGCGGTCAAATAAAGTCCCGGGCGGGATAAGGGGATAGAGCATTACTGGCCCTTACGCCCACATGAAAACCGACGGTCTGTTAATGTTGGTCCAAGTGAGACCTAATAACTCCACGCAGGTTCTCTCCATCAGGCCAATCGCGGCCGGCGTGCAAAGGACAGAGGAAACACTTCCTAAGGACATAATCACCTGTTGATTCTTAAGAAAGAATGCTAGAGGACCGAATTCTCGTAGTCGGTGGTCCCGGCCTGCTCAGCCGGAAAGAGATCCCAGGACTCTACCCATCTGTGAGTTCGTTCAAAGAGTTCCTGCGTATAAGGTTCGAAGACCAGGCGCTCTCCCGGGCCAAACGCACGGATATCAACCATCGCGTGATACTTTTCCGGAAGTTCGTTGAGAAAGTAATGCTTGTAGATTTCCGGCTCCGCGTCGATATCTTGCTGGGCACGACGCAAGGCCCTAAAGTAGCGTTCCACGTCCTCCTGCTCGGCGTCGCCGGTAACCAAGAAGCCAACCATGAACGTCGTATCTACGATCTTGCGAAAGCCTAGTTGCTCCACCACGTAAACCGGTGCGCCGAAGAGACTTCCCACCTCGGCCTTCCGATCCACAAGCAATGCCAGGCGGTCCAAGAGCAAGCCGGCAAAGCGGAGCCTGATCTCTTCGCGCCTGAGGAATTTCTCAAGGCCCTGCAAAGTAGAAAAATGGCTCCCCGTATGATAACCGACCACGACTTCAACGTTGGCTAAATCTTCAGGTTTTCGAATCGATGATTCCGGAGGAACATAAATACCTGACGGAGTCACAGCGTAGGCGTGCCCCCACATTCTGCCGTGCCCGCCGGAGGCAGCCATAGTGACTGCCCAATGACATGCGGCGCTGATGTGGCAACCCCTGCCCGCCTCAAACGATTCATAGGCGCCCTCCCGTACTTCAGCCGGAGCCGATTCGGTGGACTGGACGTTACCAGACCAGGCTGCGATAGGCTTCACGATAAAATCATAGTCCAACCCTTCTTTTTTGAAGTAACCCTTCTCTTCTGCTACCCATTCTTGGAGACGCCCGTGAGACTGGACTCGGAATTTACTCATGTCCTTTCTCCTCCTATCAAATTATTTTATGCCAAACCTAAGGACAGCTGTAAAGTATAAACGACGATCTGAAATTCTGCGAACTCCTTGCCCCTCTTCGCAATCAAAAAAGTGTATTCGGGTACACAACGCTGATTTTCCTTGAAGTCCCTAAAATAGGGATTATGGTCCCCAAATTCTGCCCGCCATTCTCCAACCGAGGCAGGTGAGCGTCAAGGCGCAAAGAAAAGGGTTTTTGCAAAGGTCCTTGACAGTGAAGGAAAGGGCCAAGTAACATCCCTTACCATTCAAGTTCGAGGAAGGGACTTCTTATGAGCTCAATCATCCCGGCAGACCCATCCTTCTCTTTTTTGATTCTGCGTTAATGTCTTGCGGTGGCATCCTCGCCCACGGATCACAACAGCTCCTTGCCTGGTTTGGCGGACGTGGATTCAAGGGAACCCTCAGTAACTGGAAACAAAAGTATCGGATTCCGATACCCATCGGCGCGATCGGAATCTTTACCGAATTCTTTGGGAGCATTGCCCTTTTCGTAGGTGTCCTCACGCGATCCTTTGCGCTGGGATTGACCATCTTCATGCTGGTCGCAATCCAGAAGTCCCACTGGGAATACGGCTTCTTCTTGGCGCGCCGCCAGGGAGAGGGCAGCGGAATTGAGTATTGCTTGGCGCTTTTACTAATATCCCTGGCACTTCTCGTCGGCGGGGGAGGGGCTATATCCATCGATCATCTGGTGAGTAATTAGCTAATCGGAAGCATCTTTCCGTTTCGTCAAGCCAAACAAAAAAAGGGCCCGACCTCTTTGGAGATCGAGCCCTTCACTATTTAATCCCGGCGACGTCCTACTCTCCCATAGGGAATCCCTATAGTACCATCGGCGCTGGAGGGCTTAACGACCGTGTTCGGGATGGGAACGGGTGTATCACCTCCGCTATCGCCACCGGAAAGCCGATGACAAACGTTATACGGGTTTGGCGCTGGTTGTGCGCGAAGTCTCGATGGTAAATATGGTCAAGCCTCACGGCCCATTAGTACCGGTAAGCTTCAACCATTACTGGTCTTTCACATCCGGCCTATCAACCTCCTAGTCTAGAAGGGGCCTTTAGGGGTCTTACGACCCGGGATACCTTATCTTGAGGTGGGCTTCCCGCTTAGATGCTTTCAGCGGTTATCCCTTCCGCACGTAGCTACCCGGCGGTGCGGCTGGCGCCACAACCGGAACACTAGCGGTGCGTCCATCCCGGTCCTCTCGTACTAGGGATAGCTCCCCTCAAGTATCCTACGCCCACGGCGGATAGGGACCGAACTGTCTCACGACGTTCTGAACCCAGCTCGCGTGCCACTTTAATCGGCGAACAGCCGAACCCTTGGGACCTGCTTCAGCCCCAGGATGTGACGAGCCGACATCGAGGTGCCAAACACCCCCGTCGATGTGAACTCTTGGGAGGTATCAGCCTGTTATCCCCGGCGTACCTTTTATCCGTTGAGCGATGGCCCTTCCATGCGGGACCACCGGATCACTATGACCTGCTTTCGCACCTGCTCGAGATGTCTCTCTCGCAGTCAAGCCGGCTTATACCATTACACTCGACGGCTGGTTTCCACTCAGCCTGAGCCGACCTTCGCGCGCCTCCGTTACTCTTTAGGAGGCGACCGCCCCAGTCAAACTACCCACCATGCAATGTCCCCTGGCTGGATTACAGCCATGGGTTAGAACCCAAGATGAGTAAGGGTGGTATTTCAAGGTTGGCTCCACGAAAGCTAGCGCTCCCGCTTCAAAGCCTCCCACCTATCCTACACATGCTAACCCTAGATCCATTGCAAAGTTATAGTAAAGGTGCACAGGGTCTTTCCGTCCTGCCGCGGGTACCCGGTATCTTCACCGAGAGTGCAATTTCGCTGAGTCCCTGGTCGAGACAGCGGGGAAGTTGTTACGCCATTCGTGCAGGTCGGAACTTACCCGACAAGGAATTTCGCTACCTTAGGACCGTTATAGTTACGGCCGCCGTTTACCGGGGCTTCGGTTCCCCGCTTTGCCTGTCGAAACAAGCTAACGGGTCCCCTTAACCTTCCGGCACCGGGCAGGCGTCAGGCTCTATACGTCGTCTTGCGACTTAGCAGGGCCCTGTGTTTTTGGTAAACAGTCACTACCCCCTGATCACTGCGACCCACCACAGCTCCGTCCGCAGGAACATCACCACGGCGGGCACACCTTCTTCCGAAGTTACGGTGTCAATTTGCCGAGTTCCTTAACCAGGGTTCTCT
>JACZXR010000607.1 GCA_022571535.1 Deltaproteobacteria bacterium
TCAAAGGGGAGAAGGTAGTCTTGCAAAAAAAGGTCGCCGATCTGAGCCGTTGTAGGGAGAAAGCTGGTCTCTTGAGCTTTAAACCATCGGGTCTCCTGAATGGTTTGCACGATAATCAGGAGTAAGATACCAGCGGCTATCAGGGCTGGAATTCTACCTACCGATCGGTTAGTGACCTGCACTTCGGCGATCCTATGGGTCAGCATGACGGCAAACAGGATGAGGACCAGGATTCCACCCACATAGATGAGTACCTGGACAGCGGCAACAAAGTCAGCCCCCAGGAGGACGTAAATGCCTGCTACCCCGCCGAAGGTGCCCACGAGAGAAAAAGCGGAGTGGACGATGTTGCGTGAAAACGCCACGACGGCGGCAAACACGACGGTGACGGCAGCGACTAAGTAAAAAATGACCGTGGCAAGCGGAATCTCCATCGCATCACTCCTTCATTTTGATAGTGGGTTTCCCAAAGAGCCGATGGCCCTATGGGTCAATTTAGAGAGGATAGGTTGAGGCTCGGCCGAAGGTCAAACTTCCCTGGGTCTACCAACCTACCGACAGCCAACTACCCTTCCGCAGCCCTCGCCCCTCAGCTCTCCGGGCTGGCTAGCTCGTCCAAATACTTGTTTCCAATATCAACCTTCGCAATCATCTTTGAATCTGTCTCCCCCCCCTTCTTCGGCTTGTATAGGGGGACTGTTTCAGTAACGAAACGACGTACCATCCCGGCTGGGTTCGTACAGGCCCCTTCAAATTCCTGACTGTGGCGAATGGAGCCGGTCGGGCAAACCTCCGCGCAGAGACCGCAGAACATACATTTGCAGATATCAATATCAAATTGGCTAAATGTACGCTGCTTTGTTTCCTTGTTCATTTCTATGCCGATCGCGATACAGATGATCGGGCACACCCTCTCGCAGGCAAGGCACCCCGTACAGATATCCATATCGACCTCCAGAATTCCGCGGTATCTGAGAGGGAGGGTCTCCTGGACCGGCTTCTCTATACGATCCGGATACTGGATAGTCATTGGACGGCGTAAAAAGTGGGAAAAGGTGATAGTCATCCCTTCAAAAACTGTGAACACGGTGTCCTTGATGTTCTTAAAATACTCGATCGTTGCGTACATAGGCTCCCTCTACTTCGGTCAAATATATGGTTTTAGATAAAGGGTCGGTTGGGTGTGGCGGATCTGGTATATTACTCGCCAGAAGAAGTAAATCACGATCAAGGTGCCGATGCCGAACATGCCCTTGCTTATTGCCGGATACCCCTGCGGCCATATCACCATCCACCCCGCTGTGCCGATGAGGCAGACAAAGGCGAGGGGGACCATATACTTCCAACAGAGAGACATGAGCTGGTCAACCCTGACGCGGGGGAGCGTTCCCCTTATCCACATGGCCACGAAGACCCATAGATAGGCCTTGAGGAAGAACACGGTGAATTCCAGGATGCCCCTCAAGATCGGGTTTTCTGTGATGGGAGGGATCTTCCACCCACCGAGAAAAAGTGTAGTCGCTACCGCACCGATGACGTAGAGGTTTCCCCATTCGGCGAAGAAAAAAAACAGGAAGCGCATCCCGCTGTACTCCGTTACGTACCCTGCTACCAGCTCGGATTCCGCCTCTGGGATATCGAACGGCGTTCGGTTGCCCTCTGCCAGCGCAGCGGTGAAGAAGAGGAAAAAGGCGACAAAGGTAAAGGGGTTGTAGAAGAGAAACCAGTCCCAGGGTCTCCAGCCCTGGACGTTGATAATGCCCTGCATGCTCAGTGTCCCGGCTGCGAAGATGATGGTTAGCACCGCAAGCCCTGCAGGGATTTCGTAACTCACGATCTGGGCCGCAGCGCGCATCCCGCCCAGGAGGGACCATTTGTTGTTCGAGGACCACCCTGCCATTAAGATGCCAATCACCACCAGGGAGGTTACGGCGAGGATATACAGGATTCCAATGTTGAGGTCAGCAACGATAAGCAGGCTACCAAAAGGGATCACGACAAAGGTGGCCAAAAATCCGACAAAGACGACGTACGGGGCAAGGGTGAAGAGCCTCTTGTCCGCGGCCGTCGGAATGATATCCTCCTTGAGCAAGTTCTTGATCCCGTCGGCAAGCCATTGGAGGATTC
>JACZXR010000608.1 GCA_022571535.1 Deltaproteobacteria bacterium
GGTTTGGCCTTATTGTAAATGTAGTTAGCCGCAATAATACCTCCGGCTCCAGTCATGTTCTGAACAATGGTCGTTGGATGCCCTGGGTTATATTTGGAAATATGACGGGCGATTAACCTGGTGTATGTGTCGAACCCTCCACCCGGACTGAAGGCGACGATGATGCGAAGGTTCTTTCCTTTATAGAACTCTTCACCCCAAGCCGTTGTTGAAGCAGCAACGAGCAAAGCGATCCCCATGACAAGTATTACCGAGTTTAAAGGTTTCCTGCTCATAATGTCCTCCTTCTCTGAGTTTTTAAAAGAAAAAAATGATTACACCCTTATAACATAACCGTCTGGCTTCAACTTTTTCAATCTCCCCTCCAGAGTGATGGTCTTGATCCCTCTGTCAGGCCTCAAATCAAGAAAGCCTTGTCAAAGTTTAGTGGGGCTTTTATTTATCAGTATCAGTAAGCAAAGGACTACCAAAGCCCGAAAGATCCCTTAACCGATCTATAGCACATTGCAAAGCTTGTGCCACTACTAAAACAAAGGGTTTTTTGGAAGAAATTTCTTACTTCCTGGAAAATTGAGGGGATACTTTCTCAAAGGTAGGTAGATCTCTACAGGGAAGCGCTCTGGTGCAAGAAGTTACAAGCCTGGAAGAGACCGACCTTCACCCCAAGAACCAAACTACGCATCAATTCCATCCCATTATACAAGAAGCCTTTCACATCTCGTTACCGAAGCTGACCCTGGTCGGCCGATGAAACGAATGTGTGAGAGTATTCAATCACCCAATTTGAAGACTACGAAGAATATCAGGCAGCAATAGAAAACGTGATAAAGAAGACCTCAGGAAAGAAAGCAGTCAACCTTTTGAGCTTTTAGTGCGCAAGTAGAGGTTGCACTTCAACCGCTAGTTCACGAACTGAGTTTCAAGAGAGGAAAAACCTTTTCCACAAAGAGACGGATCTGTTTGAGCTGGTCACGTGATGTAAAACGCAAGACAGGGGTGGTAATACCCATATCAATCCAGGACTGAATCAAACTTGCGCACTCCTCTGGTGGACCGTGGGCAAGCCAGACCTTGATCAAATCTTCCGTAGGATAACCCGGACCATAGTAGTGGTTGAAGTAGAACTGGGATTCTTCATAGGCAATGTGTTTATCGTTGTTTATGTTGACCATTCCGTGGATGGAGGTCTCAAAGTCCGTAAGGTCCTTTTCAGCCTCTTTTGCACTGGCTTCGATTACCTGCCACCTCCGGTGAAATTCTTCTGATGTGACACCCATGGTGATATAACCATCGGCCAAGGCCCCCACACGTCTCATTGCCTTGTCCACAATACTGTCCCCGACCTTTCCCCTCTCAGGACTCACGGCGATCCATATAGGTAGCGGTTTTTGAACCGGCTTCGGCAGAACGTTGTATCCTTCTAAAGTATAAAATTTTCCCTTGTAGTTTACTTCCCCGTCACCCCACAGCTCCCGAAGGATTCGGATTCCTTCCTCAAGACGTTCAACGCGCTCATTCTTTCTTACTCCGAACGCGCGCAGCTCTGCCTCATGGCCCCCGCCTATGCACACGCCTAGGATAGATCGCCCCTTGGAAACCTGGTCCAGGCTTGCCCACTGAATGGCCAGGAGAACCGGATGACGGACAGGAAAGGACGCCATGCATATGGTTCCCAGTCGAACCTTTTGTGTGTGAGCTGCCACTGTCGTCAACATCACAATGGATTCGAGTCTAGGCTTGTGGATTAGACTATCGCCGAACCAGACCGACTCGAACACTCCCGATTGTTCCGCTACAACGGCCGCTTCTATCAGATCATCCGTGGAGGTGAGACCAAAGAGGACTCCTCGGTTGGGGAGGCTTATTCCGAACCTGATTGGCAGGCTTCGCATAGGTCAAACCGCAGAGTATGCCTGGCTATCAAATTATATCGACCACGGGATTTCCTGATAATTACCCATGGGGTCAAATCTTGAACTATGGCAGTAGTGCTTTCTCAACTTCCCTGCTCCATCTCCTTAGCTCATTTTCCTTGTCAATTTTCTCCCTTAGCAACCTTCTCTCCCGACTCACTGAAGTGTAATCCACCCCTCCCATTACTTCTCCAATCTCTCTCTGATTGAC
>JACZXR010000609.1 GCA_022571535.1 Deltaproteobacteria bacterium
ATTTCATGTCCTATTATTCAGCTTTTTACATATTGGCACACTCATTGCTCTAATCAAGTTATATCGAACACGGGGTTTGAATCCCCGTGTTCGACCAAAGGGGAGAGCTGCCGCTTCTCCCCTTTGGAAACCCCATCGGCTTTGTGCCCACATCAAGAGGCGGGGTTTACATTGAATTAAACTGAGACTGACTCAAGGGACATACCTCTATGAAAAAAGCTCTCATTATAGAAGATCATCCGGATATGTTAGATGTTCTCAGTCGGCAACTGGAGATGCTAGGGTTTGCCGTCTTTACTGCCAGCAACGGAGAGGATGGTGTCGAGAAGGCCAGTGGAGAAAAACCCGACCTGATCCTGATGGACATCATGATGCCAGGAATGGATGGGAGAGAAGCAACACGAAGGATCCGATCTAACCCGATGTCAAAGGATATCCCCATCCTGGCAACCACAGTGCTCTTTAGGGAATCGGAGTTAAACCAGTGCATCGAAGCCGGATGCAACGATTATATTGTGAAGCCGTTTACCTTTGAAGAGCTCCGGGAGAAGATCCAAGAAATTTTTCGCTAATCAAGTTATATCGACCACGGGGTTTGAACCCCGTGGTCGACCAAAGTGAAGAGCTACCGCTTCTCCCCTTTGAAAACCCCATCGGTATTGTGCCCGCGGCAAGCCGCGGGGTTACCTAATAATCTAAGGAGCTGCAATGGAGTCTCGAAGCTGAGCCCATTTGTGTATCCCTGTCTGGCTTGATCCTTTCTGATTAGTCAAGTGGTCCTACTCTATAAAATATTCATTGAAGTTTGTATATTTCAGTAAGTTACTGATTCTATAAAATATTCAGTGCACATATTTTATGCAATCCGCTCAGAGAGGCATTCTTGGCCTCTGTGTCATGCCAAGCTACGGGTTATCCACAACTTATTCACAGCTTAGGTGGATTAAATGACCTGACTTAACGGTATCTGCAATAAAGGAAGAAAAAAGCATGGGCATTTCAATTCTCTTGCAGCTCGGAATCAAAATATATCGAACACGGGGTTTAAATCCCCGTGTTCGACCAAAGGGGAGAGTTGCCGCTTCTCCCCTTTGGAAACTCCATCGGCTTTGTGCCCGCCTCAAGAGGCGGGGTTTACATTGAATCAAAATCTCTAATTTTTGATTAGCAAATTAGGACGAAGCAGAATGCCTGCTAGCTGTGTAGGAAATTTACGCATCAGTAGACTAACGACCTTAGACCATTGCAGGATGAAGTCACTGTAAAGCTGGGTTTTCCTTATTGCTCGGACCGGACAAACAACTATCGGCCTTTTCCAGGTCCACTCTCGCCTGCATTCTCAGGGCGTCCAGTTTGACTCAGGGGCATTGTTTTCTTTAAAACACAGGTGAGTTTATTCTCTGCATTCACAGACGGCAATGAGTACTGCGATGGCTCGGGTCAAGATGAAGAAAGTCCTTGTCGTGGAAGATGATCCAGATTTGCTTGAGATCCTCACCCGGCAACTGGATATGATGGGGTTTTCCGTCATCACGGCCAAACACGGCAAGGAGGGTGTCGAAAAAGCCTTTGAGGAGAAACCCCACCTGATTCTCATGGACATCATGATGCCGGAAATGAGTGGAAGAGACGCAACGCGCATGATCCGAGCCAACCCGGACACTGAGGATATCCCTATTCTGGTAGTCTCCGCCCTTTTTCTGGGATCTGATATAAGAAGTTGCTTCGAGGCAGGGTGTAATGATTACATTGTAAAGCCATTTGCCTTTAAGCAGCTTCAGCAAAAGATCCAGGGTCTTGCTCAGAGGGGACCATCGTCCAGTAGCTGATAACAGGTGATCCTTCCTAGGGTTGTTAAAGACTCCATATCCTCCCAGGATTCTATTAATTCAGTTCTATAAAGAAGTCTCTTGACTCAGAGAATCCCCAGCGATAAAGGAGCGTTATGTTCCGCGACTTTGACAGCGGAGCAGTAAATAAAATGGGAGTGTTTGATATATTTGGTGCCCCCGGCGGGATTCGAACCCACGGCCCCAGGATTAGGAATCACGAAAGCGGTCAAACCGACCAAGACGAGGAAGAATGAAAATTAGTGAAATCGCGTTCTTTCTCTCCCTTCTC
>JACZXR010000610.1 GCA_022571535.1 Deltaproteobacteria bacterium
AGACAAATACTATCCAAAGATAGAGGAAAAGATCGGATAGAGGATGACTCTCGCAAAGGCGCAAAGGGCGCCAAGTTCGGAGAAATAGAAAAATACTTTTCTTTGCCATCTTTGCGGTCTTGGCGTCTTGGCGAGAAAATCTTTGTTGAAGCGTTCTGTTGAACATTTTATCGGTAAGAATCTATCACATGTCACAGGAGCTGACGGTTTAGCAGGCCAGTGAAGCCAGCCGCAGTCTCTTATCTGTTTCACCAAGAGAGAAATATCACCACGAAGAGCACAAAGTGAAATCCGGTTACTAGGATACCCCGCGGCAAGCCGCCGGGTTACCCAATTATCAACGTAAGGAAAGGCCGCTTTTACAAAGAAAAGCGTCCCTTTTGAAATCTGGCTCCCCGGGAGGGACTCCCTTCGACTTCGCTCAGGGTAAACTCACCCCCGATTTGAGGACGCTCTGGCGATTAAACTAAGTTTTTTCTCTCGCCGCCAGCCCTTCACATTCCTCTCACGTGCGGCGGCACCGGTCCTGGACATAGGACCCTCGGTGTAAACTGGACTCAGTCCCCCGTGCTGGCGCATCCTGTTCGCCAGATCCGTCGTGATACCGACGTACAGCTTCCCCCTCCTGTCCACGATATATACCCACCAATCGCTCAAACCCCATCCTTTTCAATGCAGCGGAAACAGCTCGAAAACAGAAAAGCCCCCCCGCTGTGGAGGGACTTTTCACATGTATGGCTCCCCGGGAGGGACTCGAACCCCCGACAAAGTGGTTACAAGTACTCCTGACATTTCTGCCAGGCTTGGACTATCTCATCACCCATCTCCTTTGCCAGAATGAAAATGGGTGTCGGGCGCTCTTGAGGTATTATTGGTAGGGTCCTCAACCTCTAGTCTCTGCACGTTCCTGCCTACTCAAGCCCATTCGGCAGGCTTCGCTCAGGATTCCCATACAGGCCAATGGGCCAACCCTGCTTAGGGTTCCCTGAGTTCACCCGATTTTTCAATCCGCCTCACGGCGAAAAGCTGCAACTCGGCATGGACTTCCCGATGGCAATTGGCACAAAGGAGTTCGCACTTCTGAAGCTCCGCTAAAACCCGCTTCCAACTTCGAGTGTAACCTTTGTCAGAAATCCCGAAGTCTTTATGCGAGGATTCAAGATGATGGATCTCCAGCGCCTCCCCACATCGATCATAACCGCAACGAGCACATCGGCCACCTAGGCGTTCAACTGCCATTTCGCGGATCTTCTTCCGCCTTTTTTGGACGGCCTTGATTAAGTACTCACGACGATCAGAGTACCTCCTCCTATCTCCCATTACTGCCCATGCCTCTCACAGCCACCTGCTCTACCAGCTGAGCTACCGGGGAAACAACTAAAACATACTTTTACCACACGACTTGGTTAAATTCCAGGAGTATTAAACCCCATCGACTTTAGTTCGTCCATCATCTTTTGCTGATGTGTGGCTGGCCAGTAAATGCGTTGACAACTCCGGCAGAAGGAAAACTGCTCCTGGGTGGAGAAGACATAGGGAGGCACTTTTTTCTCAACGGATCCTTTTGGCACGGGATCGAAAGGGGTATTGCATTCCACGCAACGCGTGAAGAGATCCTTAAACGGATCCAGGCCACAGACATGGACTACCTGCTTTAACTGCTCGCGAAAATGGTCGCTCTGGATCAGGAGGAGCGCTGGAGGACTTTTTTTGCGGATTCCACGGTCCCTTGTGAGAATCAGCCGCCCCTCCCTTCGCGCGGCGCGGACCAACTCATAACCCGACAGATGGATTCCGTAGGTCACATCCTGGCCAATTATGCGCAGCCACCTTGCAAGCCTCCCCAACATCTTATCGGCAACAAACCTCACAATTTCAGGCGCCTCGCCAGACATCTTATCCTCGCTGTGTTGGTAAATGTCTGTCCCAGTCATTAACATATAACTCCGATCCGAAAAATAATCGACGCCAGAATCGCCGATATCGTTATGCCGCCTCAATTATAATGGCGCCATGGAGCACTTCGTGGTCGAATTTCGGATCGAGGTCTAATCAAGTTATATCGAACACGGGGTTTGAATCCCCGTGCTCGACCAAAGGGGAGAGCTGCCGCTTCTCC
>JACZXR010000092.1 GCA_022571535.1 Deltaproteobacteria bacterium
TCAAGTTATATCGAACACGGGGTTTGAATCCCCGTGTTCGACCAAAGGGGAGAGCTGCCGCATCTCCCCTTTGGAAACCCCAACGGCTTTGTGCCCGCCTCAAGAGGCGGGGTTTACATTGAATCAACTCGTGAGAAGTTAATGGTAGAGGTATCTCGGCTCACTAAGTACTACAGCGATCTCCTGGCCATCCAAGATATCTCTTTTACCGCCCACAGAGGCCAGATCCTTGGATTATTGGGGCCGAACGGGGCAGGTAAAAGCACTACTATGCGGATCATCGCCGGGTTCATCCCAACCACCGAGGGCAATGTCCTTGTGGATGGCTTCGATGTCTTTAGGGAATCTCATGAGGTACGCCGACGCCTCGGCTACCTCCCGGAGAATCCACCTCTTTACCCCGACATGACCGTCATTTCCTATTTGAGGTTTGTCGCCCGCATCAAGGGAGTGCAAAAAAAACAGATCACCGCAAGCCTGGAGGCAACCCTTGAGAAATGCTCCCTGGAATCAGTCGCCTATCGCCTCTTGGGCCATCTCTCCAAGGGGTATCGGCAGAGGGCCGGATTGGCCCAGGCCCTTGTCCACAATCCCCCTGTTCTGATTCTTGACGAGCCTACACTGGGGCTCGACCCAAAACAGATCATCGAGATCCGCAGTCTGATCAAAGAACTCGCCGGTGATCGAACGGTGATACTCTCCACCCATATCCTCCCGGAGGTTTCCCAAATCTGCGACAAGGTCGTCATTATCAACGAGGGAAAGGTGGTCGTGGAAAAGGATCTCAAAGAGCTGACCCAAGATTTGACCCTGGAAGAGGTTTTCGTCTATTACATTTCCAAGGAGTCCAAGGAAAAAGAAGCACAGGGTGAGGAGTCTCTTCTCCAGTGAGAAACGTCGTCACGATTGCGTGTAAAGAGATCCGCTCTCTCTTTGTCTCCCCCGTTGCCTATGTCGTGCTGACAGGTTTTCTCCTCCTGGGAGGATGGTTTTTTTTCAATCTCCTGTTCCAGTTAGACTATCTTCTCACCCTATACACGGGCTTCAGGAGGTTCCAGGCCCTACCAAGTCTAAACCTTAACGAACACGTCATGGCCCCCCTGCTCCACAACCTCACCATCATATTTGTCATCCTGGTCCCGATCGTCACGATGCGGAGCTTTGCCGAAGAGAAGAAAAGCGGCACCTATGAGCTACTCCTGACCTCCCCCCTGACGATCTTTGAGATCGTGATGGGCAAATTCCTGGGATGTCTTTTTTTCCTGTTCGTTATGATCCTGGCGACCGGCGTTTATCCTGCCATTCTTCTATACTACGGAAATCCAGAGATAGGCGTTCTGGCTTCGGGCTATTTGGGTCTCTTCCTTGTAGGGACCTTCTTCGTCAGCATAGGACTTTTAACCTCTTCGCTCACTGAGAATCAGATCATCGCCGCGGTGACGTGCTTTGTGACCCTGTTGCTTCTCTACGTTCTCTCCTGGCCGGCAGAGTCCACCGGGACCATTGTAGGTGAGGTCTTGAAGTACCTCTCTGTGATCGATCACTTCAGCGAAATGGTCAAGGGAGTCATCGACACGAAAGACCTTCTCTATTTCGCTACCCTCACTGTCTTTTCCCTTTTCCTCACCCAGCGTTCCGTAGAGTCTTCTCGCTGGAGGTAGGCATGGGCAAGATGCTGCAGATATCTGGGATTGCAGGTTTAGTCCTCGCTGTGTTCGGGATCGTCGCCTACCTGTTCACCCGCAACATCGATAATGTCTACGTTCTAATCCATTTTGTCCTCGGCACGCTCCTCCTTCTAATCTACTTGTCCACCCAGGGGGCCGTCCTCATCAGATCCCTACGCCGGCGGTCCACACGGTCCGGGATCCACTCGGTGTCCTACTCTCTCATCTTCCTGGGACTCCTCGTTATGATCGTCTATCTCAGCACCCGTCGGGACTACCGATATCGCTGGGACTTAACGGAGGCCAAGGTCTTCAGCCTGTCGCCCCAATCGACCAAGGTCATCGCTGGACTCGAAGAGGATCTCGAAATTTTTGCCTTCTTCGAGAGAGGAAAAAATCGCATCGTCTCCGACCGCATCAAGAGTTACACCACTCTCTCTCCCAGGATTAAGTTCCACGCCATCGACCCGGATCTCCACCCGGAGATGGCCAGGCGTTTCAAAATCCGGCAGGTCAATACCTTGCATCTGAGCTATGGCAAAGACTCCACCAACCTCACAGAAACCACCGAAGAGGCCATTACAAATGCCATCATCAAGCTCACGAGGAGTGGCGAGAAAAACGTCTATTTCGTCACTGGACACGGGGAACCTAAAATCGACGACCGCGGCAATAACCGGGGATACGCCTCCGCCAAAGAGGCCTTGGAGAACGAAAATTACCAGGTCAAAGAGATACTCCTTCCATCGGTCGAGAAAATTCCAGCCGATGCCTCGCTGGTGATTATCTCAGGGCCGCAAAAACCCTTCCTGGACCATGAAATTCGGGCCATCGATAACTATGTAAAAAAAGGCGGGAGGCTTTTCGTTTTGCTCCCTCCGCCTGGAAACGAAATCTTGAAAGATTTCCTCCAGGACTGGGGAATACGGGTAGGAAACGACATGGTCATCGATCAGGTGATTCGTCTCTTTTCCGGTCCGTCCCTAGGAGTTCGGCCGATTGCCGACATCTACAGCACCTCTCATCCGATCACACGGGGCTTTAGGGAGAGAACCATTTTCCCTCTTGCGCGTTCAGTCAGCCCTGCCGAGACCGTTATTGATGGGGTGGAGGTGACCTCTCTGGTCAACACCGGCCCAACGAGTTGGGCAGAAAGAGATGTCGACGGGGTGTTCAAGCGGGGAAATGCCTCCTTTGGACCGGGTGACAAAAGGGGGCCGATCTCGATCGCGGTGGCGGCAACGGTAAATCTAGAAAAGATCGGGATCGATAGAGAAGGTGAAGCGAAAATAGTGGTCCTGGGGACTGCAGGTTTCGCCAACAACCGCTTTATAAGCATCCTCTTTAACCGGGATCTGTTCCTCAACATCAGCAACTGGCTTGTCGGTCATGAGGAATTCATTTCCATCCGTCCGCGATCTCTTCGATCCTCACGCATCCAGCTCACAAAAAAAGAACGCAGCGCAATTTTCTATCTCTCTTTCCTCATCCTGCCCGAGATCATTTTGATCATCGGTCTCGGCGTATGGTGGAAAAGGAGGTAAGAAATGCGCCTTCGAAACACCCTACTGCTCTTAGGCGTGTTCATCATCCTGGGAGGATACATATATTTATTCGAACTCAATAGGGACATCGGAGAAAAGGGAGAAAAAATCCTCGACTTTGCAGAAGAGGATGTAGAGGCCATCGTGCTCATCTATCGAGATCAGATGATCGGGCTGAACAGGAAGCCTTCGGGTAAGTGGATGTTGACCCAGCCCCTTCAAGCTCCTGCGGATGAGTCTGTGATTCACGGTATCCTCACTGCCCTAAATTTCAGCGAGGTCAAAAGGATCATCGAGGAAAGGCCCAGCAAGAAAGATCTCGCGACGTTCGGTCTGGACAATCCCTGGGTCAAGCTCCTGATAACCCTGAAGAAGGAAAAGACCCTGCCGGCGATCCTTGTCGGGGAAAAGACACCCGTCGGGTACTCGGCCTATGTAAAACGGGCAAACGAACCTGCCGTATTGTTAACGAGCGCCTCCCTTCGGTCAACCCTGGAAAAGAAACTCTCTGATTTCAGAGACAAAGGGATCCTTCGAGTCGACCCCGAGAGGGTAGCCAAAATAGAGCTCCAGACTGAAAAAGTGTCGCTGGTTCTGGTCCGGAGTGATGGAGGAGACTGGAGATTGGAAGCCCCACAAAAGAAGGAGGCCAAACAAGCGGCGGTATCCGCCTATCTCAGGACCCTTAACCGACTCAGGGCCACTGGATTTGCTGATAACAAGCCAGAGAGTCTAAAAAAGTACGGGCTCAAATCTCCTTTGCTCAAGATCTCGCTAGAAGGGAAGGCATCTGAAACACTCGGGACTCTCCTGATAGGAGAAAACGCCCGCGGGGAGCTTTATGCAAAAAAGGTGGGGAAACCAACGGTATACATTATTGACAGGTTCTCCTACACCCAGGTCAATAAGACGACCATCGATTTTTCCGCGGGAGACAAAAGTGACAGTCGGCCTCCTGGCCCAGCAAAAGAGTGAGGCTCTCTTGAGAATCGACACGCTTTCTGTTATCGATCTTCTGTCACATAATGATCCTTCCACTTCACCTGAAAAAAATGGGACGGTAAGCCCCATACCATGAATAGCCAAACCCTAGGAACTCAGAAAACATATTCGATCAACTCGCTGGAGTGTCCGGCGCTATGAATGGTCATCTCGGTCTGATTCATGCCACCCTACCAGCCACCGTGGATCTGCGGGTTGTCGTCCCGGAGAGCCACCCTTCTACTCGTAACCTTGGGTCGGAACGCGTTGGATCAGGGACCTTTGTGGATCCGAACGGACATATCCTCACGGTCAATTACGTCGTCATGGGGGCCGAGAAGATCACCGTCACCCTGTCTGATGGAGAACAATTCCGCGGTGAGCTGGTAGCCCAGGACTTCGAAACAGGCCTGGCCCTCGTCAAGATCGAAGGCCGAGGTCTTCCCTATATGCGACCGGCGCCCCGCGAGGAGGCATCACCCGGCCAGGCCGCCTTTATCGTCGCCAGCAGCGGCGAAACGGGCCGGAGAGTCAGCGGCGGCTACATCACTTCGTTGGCAAGCTATGACGGCCAATGGGAATACCTGTTAGAAAGGGCGATCCACATTACCGCCTTAAATCCCGGCTTCGGGGGTGGAACCCTGGTGGACTTTAAAGGACGAATGATGGGTGTGGTCTCGCTCAATTTAAACGAGATCGCAAAATTTTCTCTGGCCATCCCCATCGAATACTACGTACAGTATGAGCAGGAACTGAAACAGCACGGGAGGGTGCAAAGCCGCACCCCTCGATCCTGGCTGGGTTTTTATCCCCAGGCCTTTGCAGGTCACATCGTGATCGGTGGGGTCACCCCAGGGGGGCCTGCTGAAAAGGGCGGGATGAAAGAGGGGGACATCATCATTGAAGTGGAGAAGCAGAAGGTCAAGTCTCGTCAGGAGCTGTACCGCGAGATCTGGAAGAAGCGGCCGGGGGAACGTATCTCGTTTCGTATTCTGAGAGAAGAGGAATCTGTCAACCTAACCGTGACAAGCGAAGACCGCTGGAACTTCTACCGAACTTAAAGGGAACTGGCGCCCCACGATTCTACCACCGTCCTTATCAAATGATATCAACCGCGGGGACTCCTAATAATACAATAAGAGAATGGCCAGGAACCTCACCTCCTATCGAATCATTTACGGTGACACAGACCAAATGGGGGTGGTCTACTACGCCAATTACCTGAAATGGTTCGAGATGGGCAGGACGGAATTCCTCCGGGAGATCGGGATCCCGTACTCCTCCATTGAAGAAAGGGGACTGTGCTTCCCCGTAACCGAGGTCTCCTGTCGCTATTATAGACCCGCCCGTTACGACGACCAGCTCTTGATCGAGACCACACTGACATCCCTAGGCGGGGTCACCCTGACTTTTTCCTACAGGGTTTACCGCCAGGATGGTGAACCCCTCCTCGCCTCGGGTTGGACGAAGCACGCCTGCGTGGATCTCAAGGGGGATATCACAAAGATGCCGCCGAACCTGAAGGAGTCGCTCAGGGATGCCGTCTTGCCTTCACCCTCCAACACAAGACCCCATCATCCCTATCCATGAACTCGAAGGAGTCCATTCGCCGTGAAGCCTGGGATCTATTAAGCGAAAAAAAAGTGACCCGTTTCCCCGGGGCCGAGGGCAGGATACCCAATTTTACCGGAGCCGAAAATTGTGCCCGCCTCCTTGCCCAGTCTCCCCTGTGGAGAATGGCCAACGTCATCAAGATCAATCCGGACTCCCCCCAGAGAGCGATCCGCCAGAGGGCCCTCGAGGAGGGAAAGATTATCTACATGGCCGTGCCCAGGCTCCACAGCTTGAAGCCATTCATAGAGCTGGACCCAAATACACTGGAAGTTTCACCGTTCTGGGCCTCATCCATCAAGGGAGCAACAAAATACGGACAGGCCTTACTCTTGAGCGATATTAAAAAGATTGATCTGATCGTCTGTGGGTCCGTTGCAGTCAACCAAGAAGGGGCGCGAGTGGGTAAGGGGGGAGGCTACTCGGACTTGGAATACGCGCTGCTAAGAGAAGAAGGGAAAGTCAATGCAGAGACCCCCATCGTAACGACGGTCCATCCTTTGCAGATCCTAAAGACGAAGATGCCTATGACAGATCATGACATCCCACTGAATGCCATCATCACCCCTGAGAAGGTGATTTCTCTTAGACCGTGCTACCAAAAACCTCGGGGCATCTACTGGGACAACCTTTCGCAGGAGAAGATCAAGTCCATTCCCGTATTGAAGGCAAGAAAGCGCTAGAGGGACATCCCCTTCTCCATCTGCCGGAGTAAGGCGATGTTGTCCGAATGGCCAGTCATACAGGCGGTGACCATGCCGCGGATCGGCATTCCAAAGAGGTAGAAATCACCCACGATATCGAGGATTTTGTGGCGCGCCATCTCATTGGGGAATCGAAGATCTGTATTAATGATCCTGCCCTCATCAATCAGGATACAGTTGCTGAGCCTACCACCGTTTACCAAACCCATCGATTCCAGCTTCTCAATATCCTTGACAAAGCCAAAGGTTCTAGCCGGGGCTATCTCCTCCCTGAACGACTCTGAACCATTGAAAATATAGGTGTGTTCCTGCGTACCCACAGGCTCTGGATATTTGAGGATATATCGAACCCCAAAGGTATCTGCGGGCTCTATGCTGATCCACTCGCCGTCTTTGGTATCCACCCTATAGGTGCGATCAACCACAATCTCCGACCACTCCTCTTCTTGCTCCTCTATTCCCGCCTCATCGATCAGTTGACAAAACTCCAGGGCCGACCCGTCCATGATCGGAATCTCACCTTGCATCTTCACAAGAAGATTGCTGATTCTATACGAGTGCAACACAGCGAGAAAGTGTTCCACGGTCCCGACCACAATTCCCTTGCCCTGAAGCGATGTCGCATAGCCGGTAGATCGCACGGAATCCAGATGGGCCCGAACTGTGACATCGGCCGAGATTCCGCTGAAAAGGATACCACTATGGGCAGGGAGGGGATGGAGGAGCACTCCAGTCTTGACACCCGAATGGAGCCCCTGACCGCAAACCACCACGCTCTTTTTCAGCGTCCTTTGCCTCAAAGGCCTGACTCTACCATTCCCAGATTTCGAGGACCTAGGGCGGCGACCATCCCGCGTTCTCTGTCCCTTACCTCTTTTTGCGTTACTAACCACAGGGCGTTCCCCAAAGGCGCGTCGTACCGTTTCCAGCAAGACGTCCAGCGACAGAGGTTTTTCGATAAAGTCAAAAGCGCCGAGTTTGGTGGCAGTGACGGCTGTATGGATGTTTCCATGACCTGAAATCATGATCACACGAATGTCGGGGTCCTGCTCTTTGATCTCTTTGAGGAAACCGATCCCATCCACATCCGGCATCCATATGTCGAGCAAAACGAGATGGGGACGTTCCTTGCGAATGAGATCCATCGCCACGCTCGCCCCCGGGGCGCCAATGACCCGATAACCCTCATCGGCTAGGACCTCGCGAACTGTCTCCCGGATCCCTTCCTCGTCATCCACCACCAGGATTGTTTTCTCGTTCGATTTCACTTCCGTGCTCCTATAGTCATTTCCTGCTGAGGCTAGACCGCTGCATCCGGCACCCCCTGCTCCCTTCTCTTAACCTCAGGAAAACTGGCCTTTTTTGAAACGGGCAACTCAATGATAAATCTCGTACCC
>JACZXR010000611.1 GCA_022571535.1 Deltaproteobacteria bacterium
CAGGAATCCTCGGACGCAGAGGCTGATGCAAAGAGTCAAGGTAGTTCGAAGCGCCTGGCACAATAAAATGTACCCTCGGAATTTGCCAACGACGCTGACAATTAAAATGAAAGCGGGAAAGACTCTGAGGTGCACTATTGAAAATCCAAGAGGACATGCGAGAAATCCCATGACCGACCGCGAAATTGCCAACAAATTTAATGATCAAGCTGCAACCTGCATCCCCGCCCGAGAGTCTCGGAAAATTCGTGACTACATCTGGGGATTAGAAAAGAAAACTTCCGTTAAAGGCCTTTTTTCGCTCCTGTTCGTACGGTAAAAACAAGACCAGAGAGAGACAGTGGGATCTCGCGTTTCCATATCAGAGTTGGAGGAAAATGATGACAGAAAGTATTGTTAAACCTGGACTCGAGGGAGTATTTGCCGGTGAGACCTCGATCTGCGCCGTGAGACCTGAAGAAGGCAAGCTCATTTATCGGGGATATGATCTACATCTCCTTGCCGAAGCGGTCAGTTTCGAGGAAGTGGCTTATCTCTTATTATATCACAAGCTTCCCAACCAGTCGGAGCTTGAATCCTTTGACCAGCAATTGAAATCCTACCGCGACCTCCCGCCCGCGCTCCTGGAGACCCTTCGCAGCCTGCCGAGTCACGGACCCGCGATGGACACCTTACGTGCCGCTACAACGATCTTGGCACTCTATGACCCTGATCTTGAGGACGATTCTCCTGAGGCGAATTTGAGAAAATCGATGCGCCTCCTGGCAAGGCTAACCACCCTAGTGACCGCACAGCACAGGATTTCTCAAGGGATTGAGGTAATCTCACCGAATCCGAAACTCAATCATGCGGCGAACTTTCTTTACATGCTGCGAGGGAATTCCCCCGAAGAACTTGAGGTGCGGGTCCTTGACATTACATTCATCCTGTATGCAGAGCACGAGTTCAACGCCTCGACCTTCACCGCCCGCGTGGTTGCATCTACGCTATCAGATCTTTACGGGGCCGTGACGGGCGCCCTCGCCGCTTTGAAGGGGCCGCTTCATGGGGGGGCAAATGAGAAGGCCATGGAGGTCCTGTTGGAAATCGGTGACCCCGATCATGCCGAGGCCTGGGTCCTGAATGCTCTGAAGGAGAAGAGGCGCATCATGGGCTTCGGGCACCGGATCTATAAAAAGGTGGACTCAAGGGTCGAGCTGGCCAAGAAGTGGGGGAAAAAGCTGGCCGAGAAGGAAAAGAATACGAGGTGGCATGAAATTTGTACGATCGTGGAGGACGTCATCCGCCGGGAAAAGAACCTGTTCCCGAATGTCGATTTCTACACTGCCCCCCTATACTACTTGATGGGGATCCCGATCAAACTATATACACCCCTTTTCGCCTGCAGCAGGGTCGTTGGCTGGTCCGCTCACGTTATAGAACAGAAGCAGAAGAATCGACTCTTTAGGCCAAACTCCCTCTATATTGGCCCGGAAGGTCTTGACTATCTTCCACTAGCAAAGCGAAACCCTCCGTAAGAAAGAGGCCTCACTGGGTCAAACCCTAGATGTAGTGATTCACAAACTCAGATTGACTACAGTCCTTCCCTTGAGCTTTCCTCCGAGTATTGCATCTATTTTTTGACTTAGCTCTTCCAACGGGCATTCCGAAGATAGACCGTCAAGGTTTTCTAGTTTCCACTCTTGAGAGATCTTCTGCCAAATCTGCAACCGGCGATCCATCGGGCATTCGGCCGAGCCAATCCCCAGGAGGCTCACTCCCCTCAGTATGAAGGGATATACCGTGATCGGTAGCTCATGGGATGCGGCATTACCACAGCAGGCAACGGCTCCCCCATATCTCGTCGATCTGATCGCCGTAGACAGGATGTTGCCCCCTACAGTATCTATCACACCAGCCCACCGCTCCTTAAAAAGAGCTCTCCCCGAGGTATCGTCCACAGTCTCCCTGGATATAACTTCCTTCGCCCCAAGATCGGTGAGGAAGTACTTTTCGCCCGCTTTTCCCGTCGCCGCAACCACCTGATAGCCGGACTTGGACAGAATCCCCACTGCAAGACTCCCTACTCCCCCCGTCGCACCGGTAACCAAGATCTCCCCTTGATTATGTTTA
>JACZXR010000612.1 GCA_022571535.1 Deltaproteobacteria bacterium
AGGTCGTGTGACCTTCGGGGGGACGCTGATCCTGAACGGTAAGTTCAAAGGGGAAGTCGTATCATCGGATACGCTCATTGTAGGGGAGGCCGGGGACTTGCAGGCCGATGTGCGGGTTGGAGTTGCCATCATAAGCGGCCAAATCTCGGGGCAGATCACTGCCCGAGAGCGGGTCGAGCTCAGGGGGAATGCCCAAATCCGCGGTGACATCGTGACACCCATGTTAGTTTTAGAAAAAGGCGTGATATTCAACGGACACTGCAAGATGAAGGGCGAAGAACTCCAGGTCGCCCACAGGACCTCCTGAATCATCACGGATACAGCAACGGGATGAACAGATACTATTCGATTCTTATTATTCCGTGGCGGGGAACGAGAATACAACGTTTCGTGGTATCTCGAAGATCGATCCGTCTTCTCGCATGCACACTGGTTACTCTGTTAGGCCTCGGCGGGTGGCATCTCAACAATTATTATTGGATGAAACTCGAACGGGCAAGGGGGGATATTCTGAGGACCCAGCTCAGTGAGGAGGTGACAACGCTGAGCACCAGGCTTAAAGAAGAGGTGGCAGAGCTCAGAGCCAAGCACAATGAAGAGATGACAAGGCTGAGGACTCAAGTGGAGGTGCAGCGAAAGAATCTCATGGCCTTGCAGAAACGGACAAAGACCAGCCAGCTGCTCCTAGCCAAATGGAAAGGTCTGCGGAAAAAAATCCGGGATTCCCTGCCGCGTAAACGCAAATCCTCACTAACCGGTCAACAGATAGTAGGGGAACTGGAGACAAGCCTTTCCTTGCTTCGCAGCGATCTCGAGGGCCTCATTGCCTCTATACCCTCCGAGTGGCCTGTCAGGGGGTGGTTAAGCTCCCGGTTCGGAAGGCGCCGTTCTCCCTGGACAAAAAAGATGGAGTTTCATACTGGAATCGATATTGCCAATCGGCGAGGAACTCCGGTCTATGCCTCTGGGGATGGTGTCGTGAAATTCGCCGGCCCAAGCAACGGCAATGGGAAGAACATTGTCTTAAACCACGGTCAGGGGATCACCACTCTTTACGGACACCTATCCAAGATCCATGTGAAAAAAGGAGAGCGAGTCAAAAAGAATCAGAAGATCGCCAATGTAGGGAATACAGGGAAGAGTACGAATCCTCATCTGCATTACGAGGTGCGCATCAACGGTACACCCATCGATCCACGTCGACACCTCCTCAAACAAAAGACTCCATCTTCTTAAAAAACTGATCTATCATCATCTTGGCAATCCCCCCAATCATCCTCTGTCCCACCCCCGCAATCAGCCCTCCAACCTTGGCATCCGTGCTGTACTTGAGCTGAGTCTCTCCGCCTTTTTCCTCAAGATCAATCACCACATCTCCCTGCATAAAACCAGGACCTCCAGAGCCCTGACCGCTCAGGACATAATGACTCGGAGGTTGCTTATCTTTGATCGAGATCTTTGCCTTATAGGTGCCCTTGACCGCCGCGATCCCGACCTTCACGTTCGCCTCATACTGATCCGGGCCGATCTCTTTTAGTTCCTCACATCCCGGCATGCACTGGGCCAAAATCTTGGGATCCAAAAGCACCTGCCAAACTTTTTCCCTCGGTGCCTTAAAAGTATAATTTCCTTCAAACTTCATGAACACCTCCTGGCATTGAGTTCACACTTTCTGACCCACTCCTCTTGATAGTCGCCAGATTTATCTGGCGCTTCTCTTTACGCACATCTTGAGAAACAGCGTTTTTTTAGCCTTTATAATGCGTCCAGAAACAACTCAAAATTTCCGGTGGACATTTACCCTGTCTCCAGCTTGGCATATCTCATGGCCATAATGACCAGGCAAGTCGAGATGGCAGAGACCAGGACTCCCAGGGCAGCGACCGTGCCGAAGAAGCCATCCTGATAAAGCCAGAAGAGCAACGGCCCGATCGGCTCGTTCTCCGCGCTGGAGAGGAATAATGACGTGCTGAATTCCCGCATGAAGATCGTAGCAAGAAGGATCCAACCGGCCAAGATGCCCGGTCGCATCAGTGGAATGAAGATCTGGCAAAAAGTCGCTAGGAAGCCTGCGCCGCAAGCCACAGAAGCCTCCTCCAACTCGTTATGG
>JACZXR010000613.1 GCA_022571535.1 Deltaproteobacteria bacterium
GTCCTAACGCCTACTGACCTGAGAAGGAAGCTGAAATAGCATGAATGGAGAATCTAAAGTTTTCACAGAAATGAAATTTTTTGTGGGAAAATCCAGATTGTTTCTTGCTCTGGCCTTCGCGATTACAATCTATCATTTCCACGATAGTGACATTTTGCATCCGGCAGGTTTAAGCAGGGTCATAACGGTCCATGGGGAGCAAGAAGAGAATGGTATAGAAGCCAATGGGCAAGCAGAGAGCACAGGAACTCCTACTGGGGATGCCACAGGTGACTATGCTGCCCACGTCAAGGTAAATAGTGCATCAGCGGACATGAATTCCAATTGGAACATCACAGAGTCTCAAAAGCGTCTATCCTCGTATGACGGGCGTCCGCGCAGGTTTGAGAGCATCGTGCGCTCCGTATCGAACCGTCACGGGGTAGATCCTGATCTGGTTTGGGCGGTGATGAAGGCGGAATCGAACTTTAATCCTCATGCACGCTCTCGTAAGGGGGCCGGAGGATTAATGCAGCTCATGCCTGGGACGGCACGACAGCATAAGGTTGCAGACATCTACAATCCAGTAGAGAACATCAATGGAGGGGTTCGCCACCTGCAGCTGCTTCTGAACCGGTTCAGGGGTGACGTCAGACTGGCTGTGGCGGCGTACAATGCAGGGGCTAGGACTGTCGACCGATACAGGGATATTCCACCGTATTCAGAGACAAGGAGATATGTACTGCGTGTTTTAGCATACTATCAGTTCTATAGTGGACGCGGTGAGAATCCGGATGGTGACGTCCGGAGGTGAGATCTCAGGCCAAATGACGCCAGACTCATTAACTAGCTTGTGAATTTTACCCTGGTTAATGGCGGTCAGGTTGAGGAGTCGTTGTATCGCTCTACGATTCAGTGCTCTAAAGGAATATTCATTTTCCCCTTTAGCCATCTTTCAAGGATGGTTCGCTTGAAGCGCCATTGATTGCCGACCTTGAAGGCAGGGAGCTTTCGCTGGGTAACCAGGCGGTAAATGGTGTACTTATCCACACGTAGATAACTGGCAACCTCTTCTGTCGTCATGAAATTCTGCCGTTTCATAGACCAACTCCACTGAGATGCGTGAATCGCAACGCCTGCCAAACAATCGCATATACTAATAATGCCTCTAGGATGTCAAGTCATTAATCCAAATTATTACGGAAAATCTTCTGACAGATCTCTGCTCAAGGAAATGTATCCCTTTTCAGTCACAGGATTGCTGAGGGTCTAATCCACAAGCGGCAGTGGAGACGCTGGTAGGAAAGGGAAGCTCACTCCCCTTTCGTTGACCCGCTCGAGTTGGAAGTAATCCCATCCTTACCATTTTTTCCTCCATTGCCGTTTCCAGGGTAGTTATTTCATCGGAGAGGAACTGTGCTCCTAAATTGTGGACCAGGGAACCCCAAGATCCAGGTGACTGTAAACGAAGTATACAAGGTTTTCGCGGATGTAAACGGTAACTACAATGGAGATTGCTGATCTTCTCCCAATCTATCCGGACCAAATCTTCTATCTATCTAAGATTACAGATGTTTTAAGCGACCGGTCCACAATTTGATCGGTTTTCCAAGATTGGCACTGCGCTTGCTCTAAATATAGGTACGAATCTCACGAACCGACGAAAAGAAGGAAAAGGAAGGCAGCAATTTGTAATGAAGACGAAAGGTTTGGGTAACCTCATATGGACATAATGGTCTTTACCTCAATCCTGGCATCAGGCATCGTATTTCTCATGGTCTGGGACCTTCTTGATTCATGATCACCTTAATTGAGATTAGTTTCTCATAAAGGACACAATCAAGAGATAAAGAGGGTAGCTAAGGGCAGGGCAGCGGATGAAATTCTTAATTGTGTAGCAGCTGATTTTAAGCAACGGTATGCGGAGAACCCAGAATCAAGTTATATCGAACACGGGGTTTGAATCCCCGTGTTCGACCAAAGGGGAGAGCTACCGCTTCTCCCCCTCTGTGGAGTAATGGACCGCGACTCCACGGGGGAACCCCATCGGCTTTGTGCCCGCCTCAAGAGGCGGGGTTTACATTGAATCAACAGAGGATCAACTGGTTCACAACATCACTAAT
>JACZXR010000614.1 GCA_022571535.1 Deltaproteobacteria bacterium
GCCCCAAACCCATCGTTCCAGCATTTTCCTTATTGTTTCCAGTTCGCCATTACCGGACCAAGAGTGAGTGACTCTGACCTCTATATAACTCACCGGCCACTGAAACCGCGATCAAGTTATATCGACCACGAGGGATACCCCATCGGTTATGTGCCCACGGCAAGCCGCGGGGTTACCTAATAATCTAACTGGTCTATGAAAGGCCTTTCACTCGGGAACCTGACTGTCGTGCCTCCCACAACTTCATTGCACTAGCCAGGGTGACGTATGCTGCAAGGGCAGATAGGCTCAAGCCTGCCAGGCCTTCGCGAAAAAGTCCGTCGATAAACAGGTGCCGCATCAGAACGCGAAGTGGATAGACGGTCATGGCGACATTACTGAGTCTCGGCCCTTCTGACCGTAATCGTTCTGCCCACAGACTCGAAACGCTATTGACTCGGTCCACCCCGTCTCTAAGCTCGGAACAAGAATAGTCTTCAATCCACCCACGTAGCAACCCAGTGGTGCCCCAACTGTTCTTACTGGCTGGACTCCAACCACCAAAAGGTGGTTCTTCTACCTGACGGCGCAGACGGGGAGACGATGCAGGATCCCAAAGGCTTCCCTTAACCCAACGACCCAATAGATGTGAGCGAATGGGAATCAAGTAGGATGTCGGCTCCGCCTGCAATTCGGCGCGGCGGATCTGATGCAGCTCTTCTCTGAGTTCTGCCCCCACCCTCTCCTCTCCCCACAGATGAAGGACCCAGTCCGTACCTACCTGCCCAGAATACTGCCCACCCTCCGCGGCTTCCTGGTCCAAGTGGCGCACGACAACCTCATCGACCCACCGAACGCTCTCCAGGCTCTCGGAAAGATGCTTCATCCCCCGTATACTAAAGACAACGGCGCCTAAGGTAGACATGAAGAAATGGCTAAACGGTTATAAAATCAGGCGTATAGGGATGTCCGTTTGAAGAGCCAGGTTGACCTCTGCCCTTTAGTAGCCGCTCTACGCCACGGAGGCCATCCTCGGCGCCGCTCACACGGATACAGCCCGCCGTGCCCAGCGCGCACCGTCGCCCCCCATGTGAGCTACACGGCCGACAGGAGAGATCTCTTTCCACAACTACGGCCCTGGAGGAGTAAGGATAAAAACCTAGTGAGGGAGTAGTCGCGCAGAAAACCGCCACCACAGGGATACCCCGGGCTACCGCTATATGCATCGGCGCGCTATCGTTAGTAATAAAAACATCGCACCAATCTATGGCGCAGGCCAGTTCTCGCAGACCAATCTTTCCCACCAAACTGACCCCAAGGTTACCGCAAAGTTCCTGAATGCCATCAACGGCCTTGCAATCCTCGGGGCCACCGAAAAGGAGGATCTCACAAGGATACCTCCTTTTCAATTGGACCATTAACTCCGCATATCCCTCGGCGGACCATCTTTTGGTCGGCCAAACCGAGCCAGGGTTCAGGCCGAAGACAATCCTGCCCTCTTTTCTGTCGATTCCAAGTGAGCTGAAAGTACGCTTTACACTTTCCTGGACCGCAGACTCGACCTCAATCCGAAGATCTTTTCGACACTCCTCAAGATCCACACCGAGTGCCTTGAGGATAGAGAGGTTCCTTTCAACGTCATGGCATCTCACGTCGCGATCTACACGATAGTGATATAGAAACCATCCTGCGCTCTGCCGGAACCCGACTCGACAAGGAATCCGCGCCAGAAAAAGGAGAAGAGCGCTCCGCAAGGATTTGTGGAGTGAAAGAGCCAACGTAAAACCCCGATTGCTTAATTCTATGGCCTGGCGCCATAATCCCCCTATCCCCCTTCCCGCTCCTCTTTTGTCATCTGTGATGATCTCCTGGATATCCGGATTGTCCAATAGGAGACTCTTTGCCTCAGGGGTACAGAGGACAGATAACTCTGCCTCCGGAAAACGACGCTTGATCTCAGCCAGAAGAGGAACCGTCAGGACAATATCGCCGAGGAAACTGGTTTGAACCACTAGGATCCTTTCTCCCTTGCCGTGATCCCTGACCTGTAATCCGGTGCTCATGATTTACTGGCTATCAGCTTTCAGCCCTCAACCATGACCCAATGGGTTATAGCTGAC
>JACZXR010000615.1 GCA_022571535.1 Deltaproteobacteria bacterium
TAGATCGGCTTCCTCAGTTTGCGGAAGAACTGGTTCGACTCAAAGTTGACGTCATTGTGACTCGGTCGTCCCCAGCTGCTCTGGCGGCCAAGCAAGCGACTACTACGATCCCCATCGTCATGGGTGCGACTGGCGATCCGGTGAAAATGGGGCCTAAAGAATCCGAAGTCTGCTGAAGCAATTTTGCTACAGAGGTGTAGCAAAGAAGCTACACTTACCCCTTTTCCTCCAATGTCTGTTAAATTCACCTGCCAAAAATTCTCCCACTAATTCAGCACCTTATCTTGAACCCCTGTAATTCCATAGGATTGGCACGCCCATTGCTCTCTAACTTGGCTCAGTGTTAAGAAAGTGAGGGAAAGGGGCACAGGATAAAACTGACGACAGACTGGAAAGGAGAACAATGATGAAGCGCACCATGTTGAATTTGTCTATCTTCCTATTCGCTACTTTAATTTTGGCCTGGGTCAATGTAGCCGAGGCACAGCAGGCGGGGAAGGTGTATCGCATAGGTGTTCTAGGGGATGCTCCATCGTCTTTCTGGGAAGCATTCCGGCAAGGGCTACAAGAGATTGGCTACGTGGAAGGGAAAAACCTCGTCATTGAATACCGATGGGGGCAGGGAAAGTACGAGCGACTTCCCGACCTGGCGGTCGAGTTAGTCCGTCTGAAGGTTGACATCATTGTTGCTTCCGGTTTTACGGCAATCCGTTCTGCTAAGCAGGCAACCAGTACGATCCCCATCGTCATGGTAATTGGTAGTGATCCTGTCGCTAGGGGGCTTATCGTGAGCCTTGCCCGGCCAGGCGGGAACCTGACGGGCGTGGCCAGTATTGTTGTGGAGTTAAACGCGAAGCGGCTCGAGCTGCTAAAGGAGACTTTTCCAGAGGTCTCCCTCGTGGCCGTCCTCGCGAATGCAACCTCTTCGGCTTTCTTAACAGCGACGCAAGAGGTGGAGGCCGCGGCACGGTCGTTAAAGCTGCCGCTTCAGCTCCTGAAGGTGCGAGGTCCCGACGACTTCGAGAGTGCATTTGAAGCTGCCGCCAATAGACGAGCCGGTGCCCTCATCGTGTTGCCGTCTACCATGTTCTTTAGTCACCCAAGACGGCTTGCTGACCTCGCGTTAAAGAGTCGGCTGCCTACAATTTCAGCGGACGTGAAGTATGCGGAGGCAGGTGGCCTCATCGCGTATGGGCCGAGCTTTTCCCATCTTTACCATCGCGCGGCCACTTACGTGGACAAAATCCTGAAGGGGGCTAAGCCAGCTGACTTCCCCGTGGAGCAGCCGGTAAAGTTCGAGTTGGTCGTCAACCTGAAGACGGCAAAGGCACTTGGTTTGACGATTCCGCCGTCCATTCTGTTTCGGGCCGATAAAGTGATCAAATAAAATGCCGTGCAGGACTCTTTTAATGCGTCGATTAATTGCGTCTCACGAAGGAAACCAGTTTCAGAGACACGCTAAGTAGCCGCCGTTCTTAGTGAAAACACCCGCCCACACGGTCCCAAAAAGTGACCAAAAACCTGATGCCGCTGTTTCGCTTGACAAGCATCCCATAAGCTAATAGGTAGACTAGCTCCATTAATAAGAGCCTCCCCCATCAATGATAAGGCTTCTAGCGTCATGTGAGGCCAGCGGAGGAAGAAATGCCAAGATTAGGCAAGAGCGGTGGTCCGCATTATATGAGAGGCCAAACTACACAAGACAAGTGTCCATGGTGTCAACACGAGAAATGTGAGAATTGCATAGGAGCACAATTCCTAGAAGTGTGGTTAGGCTGTTGCATGTGTGGCACTACAACGATGCAGCGTAAGTGGGAACAGGAAGGAGAGAGGCTGCGAGTAACTAACGATAGAATATTTGTCCTTTCAAGTGATCTTTGAAAATGTACATCCCGTAGATTAAACAAAAGCGGCGGTTCCATACGTGCCGCCGTTTTTTCTTGACAGCCAGCAACGAGATTTAGTACGAGTATCTTTGACGAAGGGGTGAAAGATTTTGAGCCATGCATGGGGCATGGCATAAAGGGGTCGAGCCTAGTGCTCGGCCCTTTTATTATTCTGAGCCGCCGTTTTCTTATCTGGCAGCGCCAGGACT
>JACZXR010000093.1 GCA_022571535.1 Deltaproteobacteria bacterium
CCGGCGTGCTTGCCGGAAAAGGGGTCCGGGCAGTGGTGGAGGCTGCGGGAATCCAAAATGTGCTTACGAAGTGCATTGGGTCAACTAATCCTCATAACATGGTTAAAGCTACCCTTGAGGCCCTGAAGGAGCTCAGGTCTCCCGAGGAGGTTGCTAACCTGCGAGGGAAAGCCTTGAAGGACATTCGATAGGTAAAACATGGTTGTGGACTTACGGTATTTATCGCCCCTTCCTGGCTCGAAGAAAAAGCCGAAACGGGTGGGCCGGGGGAAAGGGTCAGGGCATGGAAAAACCTCTGGCCGGGGTCATAAAGGGCAAGGGGCTCGTGCTGGAGGTGGACCGAGGCCAGGATTCGAGGGCGGCCAGATGCCGCTTAAGAGGCGCGTTCCAAAACGGGGATTCCATAACCCGTTTAAAAAGAAGTATGCCTTGGTCAATGTTGGGCAGTTGGATGTCTTTGATGCCGGAAGTGATGTCTCGCCGGAAATTTTGCATGGCCGGGGTTTGGTACGAAAGAGGAGCGAGGCGGTTAAGATCTTGGGTGAAGGGACCCTGAGTAAAGCTCTGACTGTTCGGGCCCATAGATTTTCGTCGAAGGCAAAGGAAAAGATTGAAGGTGTAGGAGGACGGGCAGAATCGCTTTCACATGATTGAAGGATTTCAAAACATCACTAGGATTCCAGAGTTAAGGCGCAGGGTTCTTTTTACCCTGGCCATGCTAGCTGTTTATCGCGTGGGGGTAGCTATCCCGACCCCGGGAATTGACAGGGACGCCTTGGCTGCATTTTTTGAAACGGTTGAGAATACCATCTTTGGTCTTTTTAATCTTTTCTCTGGTGGGGCGTTTGAGCAGTTCTCAGTCTTTGCTCTGGGCATTATGCCCTATATCAGTGCCTCTATTATCCTTCAGCTTTTGACCGTGGTCTTTCCGTATCTGGAGCGGTTGTCCAAAGAAGGCGAGGTGGGTCGCAGGAAAATTACGCAGTACACTCGTTATGGGACCATTATTCTTTCCGTAATCCAGGGTTTAATGATCAGTTTCGGGCTGGAAGGGACCCGAGCACCTGGAGGGGAAGCCATTGCCTTGGAGCCTGGGTGGAATTTTCGTTTGATGACGGTCCTTACCTTGACCTCTGGGACAGCTTTTATCATGTGGTTGGGGGAGCAGATCACAGAGCGGGGTATAGGCAACGGGATTTCTCTAATCATATTCGCAGGCATCGTGGCGCAGCTTCCGTCAGCACTAGCGGCAACCATTCAGTTTGTTAGGGAGGGGGAGCTGGCTATATTATTGGTTTTGTTCCTCTTGGTGGTTGTGGTTGCAGTGGTGGGGGTCATCACATTTATGGAACGGGGGCAGAGGAGGATTCCTGTACAGTATGCCAAGAGGGTGGTGGGCCGCAAAATGTACGGGGGCCAGAGTTCCCACCTGCCGCTTAAGATCAATACCGCCGGAGTGATCCCTGTCATCTTTGCCTCATCGGTCCTGATTTTTCCCGCCACTATTGCTCAATTTGTACAACATCCCTGGGCCCAGGCAGCGGCAGGGTCTTTGGCCCCTGGGCGCTGGTTAAATGACGTGCTTTATGTAGGTTTGATTATCTTCTTCTGCTATTTTTATACGGCAGTGGTTTTTAATCCTGTCGATGTGGCAGAGAACATGAGAAAATCCGGAGGTTACATACCTGGGATACGACCTGGGCAGAAGACGGCGGAGTTTATCGACCGGATTCTGGCAAAGATTACCCTGGGCGGGGCCCTGTACCTTTCGGCTGTGGCGCTTTTGCCGACTATTTTGATCAGTCAGATGAACGTCCCTTTTTTCTTCGGGGGAACGGCGCTCCTCATTGTGGTGGGGGTTGCCTTGGACACTGTGTCTCAGGTTGAGACACACATGATAACTCGAAACTATGAGGGGTTTATGAAGCGAGGTCGTCTCCGGGGGAGAAGGGCTTAGGGATTAATTGTGAGTGTGACCGTGCGTGTGGTTGTCTTAGGCCCTCCGGGGGCAGGTAAGGGAACCCAGGCAATGTTTCTAAAAGAGAGGTTTGGGGCTTGCCATATATCTACAGGGGATATGCTAAGAAAGGCGGTGAATGACCAAAGCCCTTTAGGTATAAAGGCAATGCAGTACATGGAAAAGGGAAAGCTAGTCTCTGACAATCTCATATTAGAGCTTATGGGCGAGCATCTATCCCAAGAGAATTGTAAATACGGATTCGTTTTGGACGGTTTTCCCAGGACAAGACCTCAGGCATTGGGATTGGAGAAATTGCTAAGAAATCTCGGTTTACAACTGGATCGTGTGGTGTTTCTCAATATCCCGAGAGACGCTATTATTCGCAGGCTGGCGGGACGTCGGACTTGCGAGAAATGCGGAACCTTGTATCACCTGGTTTTTGATCCGTCCAGCAAGGAGGGAGTTTGTGACCGCTGTCATGGGGTCCTCTATCAGCGAAGTGATGACACGGAGGATACAATCGCTGCACGGTACGATGTCTATAAGACCCAGACCGCACCTTTTATGATCGACTATTATCGTAAAGGGGGTCTGTTACAGGAGATCGACGGGATGGGAAACCCGGATGAGGTCAAGGGCCGTGTTTTTCAAGCGTTGGGGCTCGATGTAGCATGATCTTTATCAAATCACCCCGGGAGATTGAAATCATGCGGCGAGCGAGCCAGATCGTTGCCGAGATCCTCGGGGAATTAAAAAGGAAAATAGTCCCAGGAATAACTACTTTGGATCTAGACGCCATAGCTGAGGAGTTGACTCGAAAGAAGAACGCGCGGCCGGCATTTAAGGGGTATACGATGGCAGGACGAGTCTATCCCTGTAGCCTTTGTACCTCTGTGAACGAGGAGGTCGTGCATGGCATCCCGTCCAATCGTGTCCTTAACGAAGGGGACATCATAGGGATTGATTTTGGCGTCATTTACGAGGGATTTTACGGCGATGCTGCGGTGACCGTAGGCGTGGGACAAGTAAGCGACGAAGCACGGCGTTTGATGCGGGTTGCCGAGGAAGCCCTCACCCTTGGGATTGAAGAGCTTCACGAGGGGAAAAGGCTTGGCGATCTCTCTTCAGTGATACAAAAGACAGTTGAGACCGCTGGTTTCTCGGTAGTGAGAGAATTTGTTGGCCATGGGATTGGTAAGATGCTTCATGAGGAGCCTCCGATTCCAAACTATGGTGATTCTGGACATGGGCCTCGCCTGATGGAGGGTATGGTCCTGGCCATTGAGCCAATGGTCAACACAGGAGGTTGTGAGGTTGAGCTCAGAGACGATGGCTGGACTGCAATCACGAAGGATCGAAGCTTGGCCGCCCATTTTGAGCATTCGGTGGCGATCACAAAAAATGGCCCGTATGTCCTGAGTAAACTGTAGAGACAGAAATGTTATCCGTCGGTAAGGAAGCAGTATTTTTGAAAATGAAATCGGTGTCCAAAAGGCAGTTTTCGGTACGACCAGATTCTACTCTTGGCCCATGTATTATTTATTCTGAATTCTGACACCTGACAACTGATTTCTTGCTTGCTATGCCTAAAGCGGATGCCATTGAAGTAACGGGAAAGGTCTTGGAGACTCTCCCCAATGCCATGTTCAGGGTAGTGCTGGATAACGGGCATAAGGTTCTGGCTCATATTTCAGGGAAGATGCGCATGCACTATATCAAAATCCTGCCTGGGGATAAGGTTAAAATCGAGCTATCTCCTTATGATTTGAGTCGGGGGAGGATCGTCTACCGTGAGAGATAGGCAAATGACAGTGAAAAATTACTCGTGGGGGCGGGCTGGGACTATTAGCCGTTCGCTTTGATATAGATAAACAACCATGAAGGTCAGGGCATCAGTTAAGAAGATATGCAACAAGTGCAAGATCGTACGCCGCAAAGGGGTGGTCCGTGTGCTCTGTGTCAATTCCAGGCATAAGCAGAGACAAGGCTAATTATCTTTTACCAATTGGGAGGATCAGATGGCACGTATAGCAGGAGTGGATTTACCCAAGAACAAAAGAATGGAAATTGCACTCACCTATATTTTCGGAATTGGAAGGAGTGCATCGCAGAAGATCCTTCAAGAGGCCGAGATTCGCTTTGATACCAAAAGCGACGATCTCTCCGATGACGATGTTGTCAAGATTCGTAGGATCATTGATCAGGGGTTAAAAGTGGAAGGGGACGTCAGGCGTGAGATAGCGGGGGATATCAGGCGGCACATCGAGATAGGATCCTACCGGGGATTGAGGCACCGAAGGGGCTTGCCGGTTCGGGGACAGAGGACTCATACGAATGCGCGCACTAGGTTGGGACCACGCAAAACTGTGGCGGGGAAGAAGCTCGCCCCGAGCAAAGGGAAATAGCATTCAGCACTCAGGATTCAGCCGTCAGCTCCAGACAGTGAAAAGGTAATAGGTGGCTAGACGCCGACCGCTGGGCGCTTAATTTTTTAGGAGAGGTCATGGCAAGAGAGGACGAGAACCCGACAGAGAAAAAGGCGGAAGTGCAAGAAGAGGCGAAAACAGAGGGGAAGAGTGTAAGGAAGAGAAGGGGGAGGAAGAACATCTCAGAAGGTGTTGCCCACATCCACTCGACCTTTAACAACACCATAATCACGATTACGGATACCAAGGGAAATGTCGTCTCCTGGTCGAGTGCGGGTAGCATGGGATTCAAGGGATCCCGAAAGGGGACCCCTTTTGCAGCACAGCAGGCCGCCGATAGTGCCGCAAAAAAAGCTATGGATCATGGCATGCATTCGGTACAGGTCTTTGTTAGGGGACCGGGATCCGGACGAGACTCTGCCTTGAGGTCTCTCCAGCTGGCAGGATTGAACATCAGCCTGATAAAAGATGTGACTCCGATCCCCCATAATGGTTGTCGTCCACCAAAGCGGAGAAGAACATAAAAAAAGGAGTGGTCATTGGCTAGATATCTCGGATCGGTTTGCCGGCTTTGCCGGCGGGAGAATCTCAAGCTTTTTCTGAAAGGAGAGCGATGTTACTCGGACAAGTGTGCTATCGAGCGGCGGAATTACCCGCCGGGTCAGCATGGGCAGAGGCGGCCGAAATTTACCGAGTTCAGCATTCAGTTACGTGAGAAGCAAAAGGTCAAACGCATGTATGGCCTGTTGGAAAAGCAATTTCGTGGCACCTTTGACCTGGCAGTGAAGGCGAAAGGGATTACGGGTGAGTCCCTCTTGGTGCTATTGGAGAGACGGCTGGATAACGTCACTTACAGACTCGGTTTCGCCAGCTCACGTGCCGATGCTCGTATGTTGATTACGCATAAGCATCTCCTGGTTAACGGAAAGCGCATGAGCATCCCCTCCTATTTTGTCCGTGCGGGAGATGTGATTTCGGTTAGGGAAAAAAGCAGGAAAATAGGCCGGATCATATCCGCCATGGACGGGGCCCAGAGACGTGGTGTTCCAGAGTGGGCAGAGGTCGATCGAGAAGCTTATACTGGTAAGATTAATGTTCTACCCACGCGTAGTGAGATTACGGCGACGATTAATGAAAAATTGATTGTCGAGCTCTATTCTAAGTAACTTTTAAAAAATTGGAGACAGTATGTATAGGAGTTGGAGTAAATTAATTAAACCCAATAAGCTTGAGGTGGACGATAAAAGCCTCACCTCTACTTATGGCAAGTTTGTCGGAGAACCCTTTGAAAGGGGCTTCGGCCAGACGATAGGCAACTCTTTAAGGAGAGTCCTCCTCTCCTCCTTGATGGGGGCGGCCATTACCTCGATCCGGATCAAGGGGGTTCTCCACGAGTTTTCGACCATCCCTGGAGTTACCGAGGATGTGACGGATATCATCCTCAACTTGAAACAAGTCCATCCTAGGCTGCTCAACGTGGAACAGGAGAGTCTCAAACTGGAGGTCAAGGGGCCAAAGGAGATCCTGGCAAGGGAGATCAAAACAGGTCCCAATGTGGAGATCATCAACCAAGAGCACCACATTGCCACCCTGTCCAAGGAGGGGAAACTTGAGATCGAGATGGTCGTAAAGATGGGGCGAGGTTATGTGCCGGCGGAACGTAATAAGGAGGAAGGGGTCCCGGTGGATACGATTTTTTTGGATGCGATATTCTCCCCGATCCAGAGGGTGAATTTTCATGTCACCAATGCTCGGGTTGGTCAGCGGACAGATTATGACCGCTTGGTCTTGGAGGTGTGGTCGGATGGCAGTGTGAAACCGGAAGATGCGGTGGCGTATGCAGCCAAACTCCTGGGGGATCAGCTTAGCGTCTTCATCAATTTTGAAGAAGAACCAGAGGATTCTGAGACTCGAAAGGAACCTGCTACGGCGCCCCTGAATGAGAATCTTGTTCGCAGCGTGGACGAGTTAGAATTTTCGGTTCGTTCCCAAAATTGCTTGCAGAGCGCCGATATCAAATATATTGTGGAGCTTGTCCAAAAGGGCGAGCAGGAGATGCTGAAAACTAAAAATTTTGGCCGTAAATCTCTGAATGAGATCAAAGAAATTCTCCGGGAAATGGGACTGGAGCTAGGGATGAAATTGGACTCTTTCCCCTCTCGAGAGGAGCTCGACAGAAGCAGGCAGGTGAGGCAGAAAGAGACAGCTTAGATAATGCGTCATCTGAAAAAGGGAAGAAAGCTCAACCGTAGTCCCAGCCACCGTTCAGCCATGATGCGCAATCTGGTGACTTCCTTGTTGCGTCACGATCGTATCGAGACTACCGATCCTAAGGCTAAGGAGCTTAGACGCTGGTCGGATTGGATGATCAGCTTGGGGAAAGAAGGAGGCCTGCATGCACGGCGCCAAGCCTTGGCAGTGATTAGGGATAAGGCTGTGGTGAGAAAGGTCTTTAACATCTTAGGCCCGCGTTTTAAAGACCGTCCGGGGGGCTATACCCGTACCGTGAAGATCGGGTTGCGAAGGGGGGATAACGCGCCCCTGTCTTTGATAGAGGTCATTCCCGAACAAGAAGTCTTGAAGGCTGAGCCCACCTCCACTGCTAGCAAGCGCAAGAGACGACCCACCACAAGGAAAGGCCGACCGAAAAAAGAGGCTGAGCCGGAAGCCGCAGCATAAGCAAAAAAGAGTGCCGGTCATTTTCTGCAGCTTTTGCGGTAGCCAGTCAAAGGTCGTTCAAAACCGCATCAGGTTTTCCTACATCATCACCGTAGGTCGTGGTGCACGCCATTTTTCTCCACCTCGGCCACATTAACCAGGGGGGCCGTCCTGCGCCATAGCCTGACCCATGAACTCCTCCAGCTTTTCCAGAGTAGAGACACAGGAGCCACCCTGGTAATGTCTGCTCCCCTGGCAATAGCTGCCAGATCGGTTCCCGTAAAATTATGTGCAGGCTGACCTCCTGATTCCGACAGCTGGAGGTGTCTCCTCAACAAATTAATTGAGCCTAACCTCAGGAGAACCTTTTATTGGGGCAGGTGGGCGTGATAAATTAGGTTTCCAGTAGAAGGGGGGAATACGAAATTGCTAAGACAATCTCTAAAGGATTTTGTCAAAATCGAATTGAAGGAAAAACTCTGGAAGCCCTCTCTGTGGGAAAAAGACGCGACCGCCCTCCCGGCTATTCTGATCGTGAGATCCCAGGCTGCCAATGCCGGTGGGATCCGTTGCTACCATACTGGTTCATTGTTTCGTGCCAGGGAGATCCCAGCCGAATTTTTGTCACTGTGGTTGGAATAATGCTGAAAGAAATCCTCGCTTGACTAGAGGAGTAGAAAGGCGTTATAAATATGTACTTTGAGGTGCTGTTGAAGCACAATTATTCGAAAAGATTGAAGAGTTTAGGTCATCTCTAGTGGCAACTCGACGACCAGGGGCACTGGG